>OMJU01000055.1 GCA_900299425.1 Candidatus Rokuibacteriota bacterium | reverse complement strand
TACTGGAGATTGGCAAATGTTGCGGGAGCATGACCATCAAGAATTTTTGGGTTATGATCATTTGAGTCAAAAGGTTCATTTGACGCGTTACCGAAAAGTTGAAAATAAGAAGGATGGTGTGCGTTACCAACTCGTTTTTGACAAGACACCCTTTTATCCAGAGAGTGGTGGACAAGTGGGGGATAAAGGTTATCTCGAAGCTGAAAATGGAGAGGTAGTTTATATCATCGATACAAAAAAAGAAAACAATTTAATTGTTCATATCGCTAAAAACCTACCGCGGCACCCCGAGGAGGCCCATATGGCTGTAGTGGATGAAAAACAGCGCCTGCGCGCCGCTTCAAACCATACAGCAACACATTTATTGCACGAGGCACTGCGCCATGTCTTGGGCACTCATGTTACGCAAAAAGGTTCTATGGTCCACAGTGGGTATTTGCGTTTTGATTTTGCGCATTTTGCCAAACTTACCGATCAGGAATTACAAGAGGTCGAGGATTATGTCAATGCCCGTGTTCGCGATGGTTTGCCCTTAGAGGAATTTCGTCAAATGCCTTACGATCAGGCGATAGAAATGGGGGCTATGGCCCTTTTTGGCGAGAAGTACGACGATAAAGTGCGTATGATTAAATTCGGCAAGTCCTTAGAACTTTGTGGCGGGACGCATGTAGCCAATACAACTGATGTATGGCATTTTATCATCACTGGTGAGTCCGCTGTAGCCAGTGGAATCCGACGTATTGAAGCCATAACTGGTCATGCGGCAAAAGCCTTCTTTGAAGAGCGCGCGGCGGCCTATAAACAGGTGCAGCGTTTGTTACATCAAGCTCAAGATCCTATTGCAGCTATCGAGAAGTTGCAACACGATTTATCTTTGCTTCACAAACAAAATCAGCAGCTTATCCGCGAAAAGGCTATTAGCCTTGGGGACCGGCTAAGAGAGGGTGCAGAAATGATAGGTGGGGTGCGATTTATTGCCGCTATGGTAGATTTAGATGCGGCGGCACAAAAGGACTTAGCTTTCAATTTAGGACAAAATGTAGAAGATTTATTCTTGATTTTTGGCAGCAGTCACGATGGTAAGGCTTTATTGACTTGCTATATCTCTGAAGCGCTTGTACAAAGTAAGTCGCTCAATGCGGGAGTGGTGGTGCGTGAACTTGGTAAGCTCATTCAAGGTGGCGGTGGAGGACAGGCGTTTTTTGCCACCGCGGGAGGCAAAAGGCCTGAAGGTCTTCAAGAGGCGCTCAATGCGGCGCGTAAAATGATCGTATAAATGAATTTTTTTACCCAGATCGAGCCTACACCTTCTGGGATTCGCCTTGATACAAATGCGCGTATAACCGCTTTGGGGTCTTGTTTTGCTCAGGTCATTGGCCAAAGACTGACCTATTATAAATGGCCTACATGGGTTAATCCTTTGGGCGTTCTTTTTCATCCTTTGGCTTTGAGCGATTTAATTAAGCGCGCAATGAGTCTTGAGTATTTTCAAGAAAAAGATCTTTTTCAGCACCAACTGCGCTTTTATATTTTGGCCCTGCATGGACAATATTCTGATGAGCATCCACAGGCCCTATTAAATCGTGCCAATGCTGATTTAAAGACGCTACATTTAGGTTTGATCCAGGCCACGCACGTGATGATTACCTTGGGTACCGCCTGGACCTATAAACTCAATGAACACGAGCAGTGGGTGGGCAACTGTCATAAACTTCCAGGATCTTTATTCAGTAAGCATTTACTGAGTCCGAATCAGATACAAACCGCGGTGACTCAGATTGTAGCGGTTATGGCACAACATAATCCAGAGGCCCAATTAATTTTTTCAGTTTCTCCAGTCCGCCACATCAAAGATGGTATGGTAGAAAATAGCTTAGGCAAGGCGCACCTTATTTCAGGCCTACACGCGGCCATCGATGCCTCTGTAAAAGAACAAAGGACCCCTAAATATTTTCCAGCATATGAACTGATGATGGATCAGTTGCGCGACTATCGTTTTTATCAAAGCGATTTAATTCATCCGAATGATCAAGGCCAGCAAGTGGTCTGGGAATATTTTAAGCAGCAATGGATAGAGCCAAGTCTCGAGTCTTTTTTGAATGAAATTCACAGTGTGCAGCAAGGACTCAGCCACAGGCCTTTGCGACCTGATTCTGCACAGCACCAAGAATTTATCAGGCAGCTCAAAGTTAGAATACAGGAGTTAGAAAGACAATTCCCGCATTTGAAATTTGATTAAACTTACCTTTTCTTTTTTGCTAACTGCTTTGAGCCTTTTGGCATTTACTTTGAGACTTATTTAAGGTCAAAGGCTCGTCGAATCTCATCGACATAGTCTAATTGTTCCCAAGTAAATAAATCTACCTCTATGCTTTTCTGACTCCCATCAGGACGATCAAATACTTTGGTCACACGCTCTGGAATGCGTCCCATATGTCCATAAGCTGCAGTTTCGAAGTACATGGGTTGACGCAACTTTAAGCGCTGCTCAATAGCTGCAGGACGCATATCGAATATGCTCAAAAGTTTTTGGGCTAGAGCTCCATCACTAAGTCCGGTGCGATTGGTGCCGTAACAATTTACAAAAAGCCCTACGGGTTGCGCCACTCCAATGGCGTAGCTAACTTGAACTAAGATTTCATCGCAAGCCCCGGCTGCGACCATATTTTTTGCGATATGACGCGTGGCATAAGCTGCAGAGCGGTCTACTTTACTTGGGTCTTTTCCAGAGAAGGCCCCACCGCCATGGGCGCCTTTACCGCCATAAGTGTCCACAATTATTTTTCGTCCTGTAAGCCCCGTATCCCCATGGGGTCCACCGATTACAAACTTTCCAGTGGGATTGATATGGTAAGTGATTTGGTCATTGAAGAGTTGTTGCAGTTCTGGGGTCATTGATGCTTTAACACGCGGCATCAATATGGTTTTTAGGTCATTTTGAATACGACTCAACATTTGCTGCTCATCGGTATCAAAATCATCATGCTGTGTTGAAATGACGATACTATCGATTCGTTGCGGTTTATTTTTGTCATCGTATTCAATGGTGACTTGACTTTTTGAATCTGGACGCAGATATGGAATCTGGGTGCCTTCACGACGCATGGCAGCCAATTCTATGAGTATTTTATGGGCAATTTCTAACCCTAAGGGCATATAATTTTCTGTCTCTTTACTGGCGTATCCAAACATCATTCCTTGATCACCAGCACCCTGTTGTTCCTTATTGGCCTTGTCTACACCTCTGTTGATGTCTTCACTTTGCTCGTGTATTGCGGAAAATACCCCACAGGAATTACCGTCAAATTGATAAGCACCTTTGGTATAGCCTATTTTATTGATGACATCTCGGGCAATTTTCTGAACATCGAGATAAACTTGAGATTTGACCTCGCCCGCAAGGACTACTTGCCCCGTGGTTACTAGAGTTTCACAGGCGACTTTAGCCTCTGGGTCAAATGCCAAAAAATGATCGATTAGTGCGTCGCTGATTTGATCTGCGACTTTGTCTGGATGCCCTTCTGAAACACTTTCAGAGGTAAACAAATAGGCCATAATATTTATGTTTGAAGAGGACCTATACTGCTGCAATCTGGCGATATACTGCCTTTAGCATTTTTTTGCGAGGTTGCAATCAGTCAAATCTTTCCTCTAAATTCTGGGCAAAGGTAGTCATTTCGTATAAAACCCAAAATTAAATTGGCAAGAAGAATCAGTCCGATAACCGCCGTCATGAAAATTTCGGATGCAAGTGTTCTATTGCTCTGTGCTAAATAGGAAATTTTGTATTTGGCTTTCGTAGAAAATAATTTTTAAATAATTGTTAATGAGATGATTAGAATTAATACATCTCTATTGGATTTATGATAATACCCTACGCTTGACCTTGGGCAATGCGCTGTGATTTTTAGTTTTGGCATCGTTAAATATGTTATGAGTCTAAATCTAAATAAATACAGCAAAACAGTTACCCAAGACCCATCGCAACCCGCAGCGCAAGCCATGTTGTACGCAATTGGTTTTACTGCGGAGGATTTCCATAAACCACTGGTAGGTATTGCCAGTACGGGCTATGAAGGAAATCCTTGCAACATGCACCTGAATGATTTGGCCCTTAAGGTCAAAGAAGGCACTCGGGAAACTGGGACTGTGGGTCTGATTTTCAATACTATTGGGGTTAGTGATGGAATTTCCATGGGAACTCCTGGTATGCGTTATTCCTTGCCCTCACGGGATATCATCGCGGATTCAATGGAGACGGTCGTACAGGCCATGAGTTATGATGGATTGGTTACCGTAGTAGGATGCGACAAAAATATGCCGGGAGCGCTCATGGCCATGATCAGGCTCGACAGACCATCAATTTTAGTTTATGGTGGGACCATTGATTCGGGTTGTCATAACGGCAAAAAACTCGATGTGGTTTCGGCCTTTGAGGCTTGGGGCAGCAAAGTAGCGGGTACTATTTCAGATGCCGATTACCAAAGTGTGATCGAAAAAGCTTGTCCTGGGGCAGGTGCTTGTGGTGGGATGTATACCGCAAACACTATGGCGGCGGCCATTGAGGCCTTGGGTATGAGTTTGCCTTACAATTCTTCTAATCCTGCCCTGAGTGGGCAAAAACAGCAAGAAGCACATGATGCAGGCGCTGCTTTATATCATTTGATTGAGCAAGACATTAAGCCCAGCGACATAATCACAAGAAAATCATTGGAAAATGCCATTCGCTTGATTACGGTATTGGGTGGATCCACAAATGCGGTATTGCATTTTTTGGCCATTGCACGAGCGGCAAATATTCAGTTTAGCTTGAGTGATTTTCAACAGATCAGTGACCAAACCCCATTTCTAGCGGATCTTAAGCCCAGTGGAAAATATCTAATGGAAGATGTGCACGCCATTGGAGGGATCCCAGCGGTTTTGAAATATTTATTGCAAAAGGGAATGATTCATGGGGATTGTTTGACGGTTACCGGCAAAACTTTGGCAGAAAATCTAGCGAGTATTTCAGGATTGCCCGCCGATCAAGAGGTGATACGGCCATTGGAACAACCCATAAAATCAACCGGACACCTGCAAATGCTTTTTGGCAACCTAGCCCCAGAAGGGAGTGTCGCCAAAATTACGGGTAAAGAGGGACATCGATTTGTCGGTCAAGCCAAAGTATTCGACAGTGAATATGCGGCCAATGCTGGAATTGGGGCCGGACAAGTAAAAAAGGGTGATGTGGTTGTGATTCGCTACGAAGGGCCAAAAGGTGGCCCTGGGATGCCAGAAATGCTCAAACCTACCGCTGCAATTATTGGCGCTGGCCTGGGCAAGGACGTGGCTTTAATCACTGATGGCCGCTTCTCTGGAGGGACCCATGGATTCGTGGTTGGGCACATTACCCCTGAAGCCCAGGAGGGTGGAGCCATTGCCTTAGTTCAAGATGGCGATCAAATCACTATAGATGCTGAGTTAAACAGCATTACCCTGGATATATCCGATCAGGAATTGCAACAGCGCAAGACCCATTGGCAGGCCCCGAAATTAAAATTTGATCGAGGGGTACTTTATAAATACGCCAGAACAGTAGCTTCGGCCTCCAGAGGTTGTGTTACTGACGAATTCTAAAAAATAAGATTATGTCTGTACAAACCTTAACTCAGCCGGCCGAATCGTCCACAGAAACCATCAGAATCTCTGGTAGTGAAGCGGTGGTGCGCAGTTTGATTGCCGAAGGCGTCGATGTCCTTTATGGATATCCCGGGGGCGCAATCATGCCTGTTTATGATGAGCTTTATAAATTTCGTGATCAAATCCATCATGTTTTGACACGACATGAGCAAGGGGCGGCCCATGCTGCTCAGGGCTTTGCCAGAATTTCTGGACGTGTGGGTGTCGCTATTGCCACTTCTGGTCCTGGCGCAACAAATCTAGTTACCGGTATTGCTGATGCTCAGATTGATTCAACACCACTGATTTGTATTACAGGCCAAGTTGGGGCCCATTTACTGGGCAGTGATGCCTTTCAAGAAACCGATATTGTAGGTATTTCCACACCAGTGACTAAGTGGAACCATCAAATCACTTGTGCCGAAGAAATTCCAGAAGTATTGGCCAAAGCATTTTACATCGCCAAAAGCGGACGACCAGGTCCAGTACTGATCGATATCACTAAAAATGCTCAGTTTGAAATGCTCGATTTCAAATACAAACCGTGCACAGGTATTCGCAGCTATACCCCAGAGCCGCAAATAAAACATAGTGATTTGGCGGACGCTGCGGCCCTGATAAATGGGGCTAAAAGACCATTTATTGTATGGGGTCAGGGTATTATTTTATCACAGGCAGAACAGGCCCTCAAAGATTTTATTGAGCATACTGGTATTCCTGCGGCTTGGACTATTCTTGGTGCATCGGCCATCAACACTGATCATCCACTTAACGTGGGTATGGTAGGCATGCATGGAAATTACGCACCCAATATTTTGACTAACGAATGCGATGTATTGTTAGCCGTAGGTATGCGTTTTGACGATCGCGTAACAGGAAATTTGGATACATATGCCAAACAAGCCAAAATTATTCATATCGAAATTGATCCAGCTGAGGTTGATAAAAATGTAAAAACCGATGTGGCGGTTATCGGGGACGCAAAAAAAGCTTTGATCGCCCTGCGCGAGATGTGTACTCAAAATACCCATCCACAATGGCTCAATCGTTTTACCGAATTGCATGAGGTAGAACATGAAAAAATTATCCATAAGGATTTGTTCCCCACTAAAGAGGGTTTGACCATGGGAGAAGTGATCAGAAGCATCAACGAGCACACCAAGGGAGAGGCCGCTGTGGTAACCGATGTAGGACAACATCAGATGATCGCCTGTCGCTATGCTGAGTTTAAACGTACCAAAAGCAATATTACCTCTGGCGGATTAGGGACCATGGGATTTGCATTGCCAGCTGCAATCGGAGCCAAAATGGCCGCACCTGAGAGAGCTGTAGTGGCAGTAATCGGTGATGGGGGTTATCAAATGAACATTCAAGAGCTCGGCACCATCTTCCAAACAAAAGCAGCCGTAAAAATAGTGCTGTTAAACAATAACTTTTTAGGTATGGTACGCCAATGGCAACAATTGTTTTTTGACAAGCGCTATGCCTCAACTGAACTGATCAACCCTGAGTTTGGGCTGATTGCCAATGCCTATCACATTCCCGCTCAGAAAGTGACCCAAAGAGCCGATTTAAATCAAGCTGTAGCCGAAATGTTAGCTCATGATGGACCGTATTTTCTGGAAGTGGTAGTTGAGCCAGAAGCAAACGTATTTCCAATGATTCCGTCAGGAGCATCAGTTTCTGATATTCGACTCAGTTAATTGACTTTAGCATTAGTGCCATATGAACGAAGAAAAAAATCTATACACCGTTTCAATTTATACCGAGGATAATGTGGGCTTGCTCAATCGCATCTCGGCCATTTTTCAGAGACGACACATTAATATCGAAAGTCTAAGCTCCTCGGTTTCAGAAATTGAAGGGGTATCTCGATTTACATTGCTTGTTTTTATTACAGAAGAGCAGATGCGTAAAATTCTGGGGCAAATCGAAAAGCAGGTTGAGGTCATAAAGGCCTATTATCACACCGATGAACAGACGATTTATCAAGAGTCCTGTCTGTTTAAAGTAAAAAGTGACTTACTCTTTGAAGAGCGCCAAATCCAAAACATAATTAAAGACAGCAATGCGCGCATTGTGACGGTCAATCGCGAATTCTTCGTGATAGAAAAGTCAGGCCGTCGTCACGAGGTGGACTTATTGTACCGTGAGCTCAAGCCTTTTGGCATCATGCAATTCGTACGTTCGGGCCGCATTGCGGTAACTAAAGAAAAAATGAACATAACTGACCTGTTGGCTCAATTTGCCCAGGCATAAATTAAACCCATGACAAATTACTTCAACACTTTAAACTTACGAGAACAACTTGCACAACTCGGCCAATGCCGCTTTATGGATGCCAGTGAATTTCAGGAAGGCATTGCTGCCTTGGCTGGTAAAAAAGTCGTCATATTGGGCTGTGGTGCTCAAGGACTTAATCAAGGACTCAATATGCGTGACTCAGGTTTGGATGTCGCTTATGCCTTGCGCCAAGAAGCCATTGATCAAAAGCGTGCTTCTTATCAAAATGCCACAGCTAATGGATTTGAGGTTGGGACTTTTGAGGCCCTAATACCTCAGGCCGATTTGGTTTGTAATTTAACGCCAGACAAGCAACACACAGGAGTTATTCAGCGCGTCATGCCGCTCATGAAACAAGGAGCCACGCTGTCTTACTCTCACGGGTTTAATATTGTAGAAGAGGGGCTTCAAATTCGGGAAGATTTGACTGTAATTATGGTTGCTCCTAAATGTCCTGGCTCAGAAGTTCGTGAAGAATACAAACGCGGTTTTGGGGTGCCCACCTTAATTGCGGTACACCCGCAGAATGATCCAGAAGTTAAAGGATGGGCTCAGGCTAAGGCTTATGCCTTTGCCACTGGGGGACATCGGGCTGGTGTTTTGGCTTCATCTTTTGTAGCTGAGGTCAAGAGTGATTTAATGGGTGAGCAAACCATACTTTGTGGGGTACTTCAAACCGGTTCCATTCTGATTTTTGATTATATGGTGGCTCAGGGAGTCGCCCCACAAGAAGCGGCCAGACAAGTTCAATACGGTTGGGAGGTTCAGACAGAGGCCTTGAAACACGGGGGAATCACTCACATGATGAACCGCATGACCAATGGGGCAAAACTACGAGTGGATGAGCTGGCGCAGAAGCTCAGAACAATTTGGGAGCCGCTGTTTCAAAAACATATGGATGACATTATCAGTGGTGCGTTTTCAAAAGGGATGATGGAAGACTGGGCAAATGATGATCATGATCTATTGACTTGGCGCGCAGCCACAGCAGAAACGGCATTCGAAAAAACCCAGGCTCAAGAAGGAGCTTGGTCAGAGCAAACCTATTTTGACCGCGGTGTATTAATGATGGCCTTTGTCAAAGCGGGGGTAGAATTAGCCTTTGATACCATGGTCTCTGCAGGCATTATTGAGGACTCAGCCTATTACGAGTCGCTCCACGAGTTGCCTCTGATTGCCAATACCGTAGCGCGTAAAAAACTTTATGAAATGAATCGCATTATTTCTGATACGGCTGAATATGGTTGTTATTTATTTGATCATGCCGCTAAGCCTTTGTTGCAGGAGTTTATGGCTACAGAAATTAAGCCGCAGGATCTAGGGATAGGAACTTACAGCCATGACGCAGATAACAAAACTCTTATTCAGGTTCATGAGTCCATTGCGAATCATCCTATAGAACAAGTGGGTAAAAAATTACGACGTGCAATGACCGCCATGAAGACCCTGAGTACAATTTAAATGTTGTTTCGAACAGTCGAAAAAGACATTTTGTTTATGGTTAATTAGAGTAAAGCCCCGCGAAAGCGGGGCTTTATATTTTTAAAAGCATCAGGTGTTTATTAATTCAGAGCCCTGAATTGATTTAGGATCTGACTCCCACTTATCGGTGTGATTAGATAATGGTCGACTGACCTAAATAAACATGTTTACTGTTGAGATGTCGGTCTTCAGGGTGCAGTATATAATCGTGGATAAAATCACCGACCATACTTGTGGTGACCCCTGTATTGTTAGGATTTAAATCAGGGGTAACAATGTCCAATTCGAGTGCTTTTTCAACTGCTTCCTCGATCATTTTTGCTTCTTTGTGCAGGTCAAAGTGCTGAAGCAGCATAGCTGCAGATAAAATTGATGCAATAGGGTTCGCAATGCCTTTACCTGTAGCTTGCGGGTATGAACCGTGAATGGGTTCAAACAAAGCATATTGATCCCCCACTGAAGCTGAAGCGAGAAGCCCAATAGATCCCCCTATAACACTGGCTTCATCACTGAGGATGTCCCCAAACATATTTTCGGTAAGCAAAACGTCAAAATCACTTGGATTTAAAATGATTTGCATGGCTGCATTGTCCACAAATAAAACCTCTAGCTTAACCTCTGGATATTCTGTGGCAATTTCTTGAACCACACGTCGCCAAAGTCTTGAACTCTCTAGGACATTGGCTTTATCCACCAAAGTAACTTTCTTGCCCCGGTTCATCGCCGCTTTAAACGCTAAATGGGTAATGCGCTCGATTTCATCACTGTGGTATACACAAAGATCCGAGGCGGTATTACCGTCAGAACTGAGCTCTTTTTGACCAAAATAAATGCCGCCGGTAAGCTCTCGAAACATCAGTATGTCCGTACCGCTGATAATTTCTTTTTTCAATGGAGATTTATCAAGCAAGGTTTCGTAGGCCTTCACAGGACGAATATTGGCGTATAACCCCAGTGATTTGCGCAAAGCGAGCAGTCCTTGTTCCGGTCTTACTTTCGCCTTGGGGTCATTGTCATACTTCGGATGGCCGATAGATCCAAAGAGAATCGCATCCGTATTTTTACACAATTCCAAGGTTTGATTTGGCAGCGGATCCCCAGTTTTATCTATAGCAATAGCCCCAACATCGGCAGGTTTAAAATAAAATTGATGGTTACATTCCACCGCGACAGCAGTGAGTGCTTTGATGGCTTGCTGGGTAACTTCAGGTCCGATACCGTCTCCGGCTAAAACAGCGATATTTAATTTCATAATCTTTTATTATGTGGGGTAATTTAGTTTAAGCCCCGAAAATTTGTTCTTATTTGGCTTCAAAAGCCATGATTGCAGCGCGTTTGCTGACTAAATAATCGATATCGTCATAACCGTTGATCAGGCATGTTTTTTTATACGGATCGATGTCAAATTCAGCCCGTAAATCAGTGCCGATAATCTCAATTGACTGGGCTTGTACGTCTACGCACAGCTCAATACTGGGGTTTTTGTGGATTTGCTTAAACAGTGATTGTAAAAAGTCCTCTGAAACCTGCACAGGCAATAGACCATTATTTAAGGCATTGCCTTTAAAAATATCTGCGAAGAAACTCGATACAATGACTTTAAATCCATAGCCTGCAAGGGCCCAAGCGGCATGTTCTCTTGAAGAACCACAGCCAAAATTTGTCCCTGCGACCAGAATTTGACCTGAAAACGCCCCATTATTCAGCACAAAATCAGTATTGGGCTGATTGTTTTTATCATAGCGCCAGTCGCGAAATAAGTTATCCCCAAATCCTTGCTTGTCAGTTGCTTTTAAAAAGCGAGCAGGAATGATCTGATCGGTATCTATATGCTCTACTGGCAATGGAATTGCGCGGCTGGTTAATGTTTTAAATGCTTCCATAGGCTTAATTTAAGTAGGCGTCTACTGTGCTAATTTTTCCCTCGATTGCGGAGATTGCCGCAACCAGTGGACTGGCCAAAAGGGTTCGCGCTCCTTGACCTTGTCGGCCCTCAAAATTTCTATTAGAGGTTGAGACACAATAAGCACCTTCTGGAACCTTGTCTTCATTCATGGCGAGACAGGCCGAACAACCGGGCTGCCGCAATTTAAATCCCGCTGCCTCAAATATTGTTTTTAACCCTTCTTGTTCAATTTGGGCTTCCACTTGTTTGCTTCCGGGGACAAGCCATGCCACGACATGGGCTGCTTTTTGACGTCCTTTTACTGCATTAGCCGCTACGCGAAAATCTTCAATACGAGAATTCGTACAACTGCCAATAAAAACATAATCGATAGGATGATTTAATAACGACTGACCTGGGGTCAATCCCATATATCTAAGGGACTTAGCAAAAGAGGCATCCTCTGACTCGGGTATGTTTGCCCCAATTTTCACGCCCATTCCGGGATTAGTGCCATAGGTTACCATCGGGGCAATGTCTTTGGCGTCAAAGAAATATTCCTTGTCAAAAATTGCGTCCGCATCTGTAGGTAAGGTCTTCCAGTGGGTCAATTTTTCCTCCCATGCTTCGCCTTTGGGTGCGTAGGGTCGTCCTTGGACGTACTCAAAGGTGGTTTGGTCTGGAGCAATCATACCTCCACGGGCCCCCATTTCGATACTCATATTGCATACAGTCATACGCCCCTCCATACTCATTTGAGCAAAAACATCACCGGCGTATTCACAGAAATAGCCCGTTCCGGCGTTTGTACCAATTTGCGCAATGATATACAAAATCACATCTTTAGGCAGTACACCCTTTCCCAAAGTACCGTTTACGGTAATCCTCATGGTTTTGGGTTTGGTCAAAAGCAAACTCTGGCTAGCAAAGACTTGAGCGACTTGGCTGGTGCCTATGCCAAAAGCGATACTGCCAAAAGCGCCATGGGTTGAGGTGTGGCTGTCTCCACAAACCATAGTCATACCCGGTTGAGTGATTCCGAGCTCAGGCGCCATGACATGCACAATGCCATTGTACTCATGTCCCAGACCATATAGGGTTATCCCATGCTTGTGACAATTATCGGTGAGTTGTTGTAATTGTTTTTTGCTCAGAGGATCTTTGACGGGTTTGTCTTGGTCCAGTGTTGGGGTGTTATGATCTGCCGTGGCTACGACTTGATCGGGGCGAAACAGCTCAATACCTCGGTCCTCTAGTTCTTGAAAGGCTTGCGGACTAGTCACCTCATGAATCAGATGTTTGTCAATATATAAAATACTTGGACCATTGTCCATTTGCTCCACCAAGTGGGCATCCCATACTTTATCAAAAAGTGTTTTTACCATCAATAGGGTTACTTTATTGTTAGGGGTAAAATTTAATTCACCAAGAGTTCTGAGAATACTTTACTGGATTCGATGATACGATGAATATCACTGTCCTGTACCTCCTTTTGCTGATCGGCAAAGGTCAAAAAAGATTTGTAGACTTCGTCTAATTGCAATTTAGTCAATTCATAGCCCACTAGTTTTGCTCGGTAGGCTAGTGCAGCACGACCACTGCGCGCGGTGAGGACTATCGCTGATTCGGTTACCCCTACATCTTTGGGGTCAATAATTTCATAAGTCTGGCGATTTTTAATCACTCCATCTTGATGAATCCCCGAGCTATGGGCAAAGGCATTGGCTCCGACAATGGCCTTATTGGGCTGGGTGTAGACCCCCATATGATAGGAAACGAGCTGACTGGTTTGATAGAGTTGTGGAGTCTGTATGTTGGTCGATAAATTAAGACCGGGATGCTGCTTTAAAATCATGACCACTTCTTCCAGGGCTGTATTGCCTGCTCGTTCGCCCACACCATTAATGGTGCATTCTATTTGTCTGGCCCCGTTAGTCACCCCGGCAATTGAATTTGCCGTGGCCAAACCTAAATCATTGTGACAATGACACGAGAGTATCGCTTTTTCTATCCCTTTGACGTTTTCTTTTAGGTATTTGATTTTCGCTCCGTATTCTTCAGGAAGACAATAGCCAGTGGTATCTGGGATATTGAGTACGGTGGCCCCAGCTTTTATGGCGGCTTCACACACTCGTGCCAAATAGGCATTGTCTGTACGTCCAGCGTCTTCCGCATAGAACTCGACATCCTCTACGTATTTTTTGGCATAGGCTACTGCAGCATAAGCGCGCTGAATAATTTCCTCTTGGGTTGACTTAAACTTAAATTTAATATGTGATTCAGAGGTGCCGATTCCCGTGTGAATTCTCGGTCTTTTTGCTGATTTAAGTGCCTGGGCTGCAACGTCGATATCGTGCTCTACGGCGCGCGTAAGTCCACATACGGTGGCATTTTTTACTTGCTGAGCAATAGCAGCAACAGCTTCAAAATCCCCAGGACTTGAAACAGGAAAGCCGGCTTCAATGACATCGACACCCAAGGCCTCGAGTTGATCGGCAATGATAAGTTTTTGCTCTTTATTTAGCTTACATCCTGGGACTTGTTCACCATCCCTGAGCGTGGTGTCGAATATTTGAATTTGCTCGGCTGACATTTCTGGGTAATTATTTTGATATTTGATAGGCGAATTTATATTTTGTAGGGTATTAAGCGACTGTTTTTGCAGAAGTCATTACGGCGTTTATCGGCTCTTTTTCGCAGTTAATTAATTGAATTTCAAATTATTAATATCAGGTCGGTTCCTATGCCCAAAATTCAAAAAGACAACTTATTCGATCTGATTAAATCGCTTTCAAAATCGGAGAAGCGTCAATTCAGTTTGTACGCTGGCCGTCTCGGGGTAAATGAACAGGCCAAATTCATGCAGTTGTTTGCGATTTTGGATAAGCAATCCCAATACAATGAGGCCCAAATACTCGAGCACAAGACGATTTCAAAAAAGCAGCTATCAAACCTCAAGGGACACCTTTACAAGCAAATTTTGATCAGTCTTCGACTCAATCCAATCCATCAAAATGTGCGACTTCAATTAAGGGAACAGTTAGATTTCGCTACCATCCTTTACCACAAAGGCTTATTTGGACAAAGTCTTAAAATGTTGGAGCGCGCCAAGGGCATTGCTTTGGATCATGAAGAAAAAAATATGGCTGCCGAAATCATTGAGCTAGAAAAAGTCATAGAAAGCCAATACATAACACGCAGTATCAGTAATCGGGCTGAGATGTTAGTGGCGGAGTCGGCCAGTATTGGCGCGCTCAATGAAATTTCCAGTAATTTATCCAATTTGTCTTTGCAGTTATATAGCCTTTTCCTTCAAAAGGGGTATGTAAAAACAGATGCAGAATTGCGCTATGTACAAGAGTTTTTTCGCAGTCGCATGCCCGAATTAAATCTAGACGCCCTAGGATTTAGAGAACGCCTTTGGTATTATAATGCGCAGCTTTGGTACAACTTTATCACACAAGATTTTCTGGCCTGTTATACCTATGCCACGCGTTGGACTGAGTTATTTTACAGGGCGCCAAAAATGATAGATTTAAATCCTGTGTTTTACCTGCGCGGCGCACAGTATTTGTTAGAGGCTTTGTTTTTTATTGGCGATGTCTCTAGATTTCAATTGGCTCTTGAGCGCTTGGAGCAAACTTTGGATCGCCCGTCATTTCCGCAGCGTGAAAATGTACAGAGCTTAGCGTTTTTATATCGTTATGGGCACAAAGTCAATGCTCATTTTATGGCGGGTACTTTTCAAGAGGGCTTACGTTTAGTTGAACCCGTTTTAGAGGGAATAGACCATTATCGCGAGAAAATTGACGAGCATCATGTCATGATCTTTTATTACAAAATAGCCTGTCTTTATTTTGGCTGTGGACAATATAAATTGTGCATTCAATACCTTGGTTTAATTATTGAAAATAAGTCATTAGGTATGCGTGAGGATCTCCTTTGTTTTTCTCGAATACTGAATCTAGTGGCCCATTACGAAGCTGGAATTGATTATCAAATCGAACGACTCATTCGCAGTACCTATAAGTTTTTAATCAAAATGGAAGACTTGCATCAAGTACAACGGGCAATGATTTCGTTTATCAGAAGCTTGACCGAGGTTTATCCTCATGAAATCAAAAAATCATTCAAAGTATTGCACACAACCTTGAGTCAATATAAAGATGATCCGTTTGAACGCCGTAGCTTTCTGTATCTTGACATACTCACTTGGTTGCAAAGTAATATAGAAGGCAAAAGTATCCCCGAAATTATTCAACAACGCGTGGCTCAGGCCACTTCAAAATAAATCGCTGTATATGACTGTTACCTTGACCCGACAAAACGACGATTATTTGTTTCATGCCTCAGGACCCAACCAGCATTTAGTTCAGATGGACTTTAGTAAAGAAGGCCCTCCTCAAGGTGCTTCACCAATGGAACTTTTGCTAATGGCCATAGGAGGATGTAATGCTATTGATATCATATACGTGTTGAAAAAACAGCGGCAAAAAGTTCACGCCTATACGGTTAAAGTGACCGGAGAGCGCGCAGAGGTTCAAAAGGCTAAGCCATTTAAGTCGGCAATGGTAGAAATATATCTAGAAGGGGATATACAGCCCGCAAAAGCCTTGCGCGCGGCGTCTCTGAGTTTTGAGCAATATTGTTCTGTGTCTATGAGTCTGCGTGGCAGTGTGGCTATTGATTATGCAGTTTTTGTCAATGGAGAAAAAGTTAGCGCAGCCTCAGAGTAATGAGCGATTCTTTATATAATGCATCCTCTGAAGGGCAATTTACCCCAGAATTAATGTCGGGAAAAGACCAGCTGATAAGCGTAGCTAAGGTCATTAAACCTTGGATTCATCGCACTCCAGTAGTGACATCGAAATTCCTCAATGAACTAAGTGGGGCCCGTTTGTTTTTTAAATGTGAACAACTACAGCGTATGGGGGCCTTTAAAATGCGAGGCGCAGCAAATGCAATATC
>OMJU01000054.1 GCA_900299425.1 Candidatus Rokuibacteriota bacterium | reverse complement strand
TTTGGCCCCAAGATGACAGGATGGAAGCGCAAATGACTAAGGCAAAGCTGAAAAAACAAATGGTGCGGTTCATGGACTTAATTTTTGGATTGAGGACTAAATATAAACAAAATTGACCGCCACCACTTACTTTTAGTCAATTTTCGGGCATGATTATGGTGTGTGTTTTTGCACGATATATTGCAAAATTTTTTATCCGATCTACCCCTGAGCTGAGCCTGGCAATAAGTACAATATTTAATCATGCACTCAAGGTAACAGAGGCGGTCTAGATGGTGCAAATCTTTAATGTACGCATCTATAAAAAGTTTAACGCATTTAAAAATTCGCGCCAGAGTCCTTTAGGCCAATTATTTCTTCAAAATTTCTTACTTTCGCTACCTTTTAAGGGGCCCTTAGATTTGGCCTAAAAGAATATTGCGATAATGAGTGTTAAATTCAAGGAATACAAGGGGTTAAATTTGCCAGAATGCGCTGAGGACACGCTTAATTTTTGGCGTGAAAATTCTGTGTTTGAGCAGAGTATTCAGCAGCGTGCACAGGCGACTCCTTTTGTGTTTTTTGAAGGGCCGCCATCGGCCAATGGAATGCCGGGGATTCATCACGTTATGGCCCGCACCATCAAGGATATTTTTTGTCGTTATAAAACGCAAAAAGGGTTCCGCGTCGATCGCAAGGCAGGTTGGGATACCCACGGATTGCCCATTGAGCTTGGTGTAGAAAAGGAACTAGGAATCACTAAGGAGGATATCGGTAAAACAATATCAGTAGAGGAGTATAACGAAGCTTGTCGTAAAGCCGTTATGCGTTACACGGATGTCTGGAATCAGCTGACCGAGCGCGCTGGATACTGGGTGGACATGACCCAGCCTTATGTGACATATGAGCCGAAATACATGGAGTCGGTTTGGTGGCTTTTGAAACAGATTTACGAAAAAGGCCTTTTGTATAAAGGCTATACTATACAGCCTTATTCGCCCAAGGCCGGGACAGGACTTAGCTCTCATGAGCTCAATCAGCCCGGAACTTATCAGGACACTAACGACACTACGGTGGTGGCTCAGTTTAAGGCAATAGAGGAGTCTTTACCTCAAGCCCTGAAAGGGTTTAAAGAATTACATTTCTTAGCCTGGACCACGACTCCTTGGACTTTGCCGAGCAATACCGCACTTACTGTAGGTCCTAAAATTCAGTATGTGGTAGTCAAGACCTTTAACCAATACACGGGTGAGCCTGTTCATGTGGTTCTAGCAGAGGCGCTGGTGTCAAAAGTCTTTTCGGGTAAATTTGAAGCGGTAGAAGAGATTGCACAGCACAACACTCTAGATCCTGAGTCGAAAAAAACGCCATATTGCGTGGTGGCCCAATTAAGTGGATCGGATATGGTCGGTGCTCGATACGAGCAACTCATGCCTTATGTATTGCCCCACGACAACCCTGAACATGCATTTCGAGTTATTTCTGGCGACTTTGTGACCACCGAAGATGGTACGGGTATTGTACACACGGCGCCAACCTTTGGGGCGGATGATGCCAAAGTAGCTAAAGAAGCCAGTCCCGAAGTGCCACCGATGTTGGTCAAAGACCAGGACGGACAATTAGTGCCTCTGGTTGATTTACAGGGTCGTTTTCGTCCAGAGGTGTCTGACTTTGCGGGATATTATGTGAAGAACGAATATTATGCAGATGGGGAAGCCCCGGATAAAAGTGTCGATGTCGAAATTGCCATCAAATTAAAAATTGAAAACAAGGCTTTCAAGGTTGAAAAGTATGTCCACAGTTACCCAAATTGTTGGCGTACGGACAAACCGATCTTATATTATCCATTAGACTCATGGTTCATCAAGGTCACGGATTTTAGAGACCGCATGCATACTTTGAATCAAGAAATCAACTGGAAGCCAAAGGCTACTGGAGAGGGCAGATTTGGTAATTGGCTCGCTAGTGCTAACGACTGGAATCTTTCAAGATCAAGGTTCTGGGGAATCCCATTACCGATTTGGCGCACAGAGGATGGTCGTGAGACCAAATGTATCGGCTCGATTAAGGAGATCAAAGAAGCTATGGCCGAGTCTATTCAGGCAGGGCATATGGAATCTGACATTTTCGCCTCATTCGACCCTGCAGATTTCTCCCAAGAGAATTATGCCAAGGTAGATTTGCATAAAAGTCATGTGGACAAAATCATCTTGACTTCCTCAACTGGAGCTCCAATGTATCGCGAAAGCGATTTGATCGATGTGTGGTTTGATAGCGGTAGCATGCCCTATGCGCAGTGGCACTATCCTTTTGAAAACAAAGAAAAGGTCGAGCAAACTTGGCGAAAAGCTGATTTTATTGCTGAAGGAGTGGACCAGACCCGCGGTTGGTTTTATACCTTACATGCTATTGGCACCATGATTTTTGACGACATCGCCTATAAAAATGTGGTGTCAAACGGATTGGTTTTGGATAAAAACGGTCAAAAAATGTCCAAGCGATTAGGCAATGCAGTTGATCCTTTTGAGACCCTAGATACTTTTGGCCCCGATGCCACACGTTGGTATATGATCAGCAATGCTAACCCATGGGATAATTTGAAGTTTGATCTAGAGGGGATTGCTGAGGTGCGCAATAAATTCTTTGGCACGCTATACAATACTTACGGATTCTTTGCCTTATATGCCAATGTAGATGGATTTACATTTAAAGAGGCGGAAGTGCCTATTGCAGAGCGTCCTGAAATCGACCGATGGATACTTTCGGCCCTGAATTCACTTGTGCAAACGGTGGATGAGGCATATACAGCTTATGAGCCGACTCGCGCTGCAAGAGCCATTTCAGAGTTTGTTCAAGAACACTTGAGCAACTGGTTTGTACGCCTTAGCCGCAGACGCTATTGGAAAGGGACCTATGGGCCAGATAAAATCTCGGCCTATCAAACCCTTTATAAATGTTTGGTGACCGTGGCCGAGTTAGGGGCTCCAATTGCACCATTTTTCATGGATCGCCTCTATCGTGATTTGACTTCTGTGGTCGATCAGCACAGTCCAATATCCGTCCACTTAAGTGATTTTCCTCTGGCCAATACAGCTTTGATCGATGCTGATTTGGAGCGTAAAATGAGTAAAGCACAAACGGTCTCGTCTCTGGTGCTTTCCTTGCGTCAAAAAGAAAAAATCAAGGTACGTCAGCCCCTTCAAACCATCATGATTCCGGTATTAAGCGCGGCCCAAAAACAGGATATCATAGCCGTTCAGGATTTGATCATGCACGAGGTGAATGTCAAAGAAGTGAAACTCATCAGTGATGACTCTGGAATTTTGGTCAAACAAATCAAACCAGATTTTAAAAAATTAGGGCCAAGATTCGGAGCCGATATGAAGGCTGTTGCCGCGGCAATTGGTCAATTCGATTCTGAACAAATCAGTGCTTTGGAACAAAATGGCAGTTTAAACCTTTCTATAGCAGGGAAAAGTGTTATTTTAGAGCGCTCCGATGTGATTATCAGCTCTCAAGATATTGAAGGATGGCTTGTCGCCAGTGCTGATGGACTTACGGTAGCTCTTGATGTTACCATTACAGAATCTTTGAAATACGAAGGGATTTGTCGCGAACTGGTCAACCGCATTCAAAATTTGCGCAAAGACAGTGGCCTTGAAGTGACAGATCGTATTGAAATTAGTTTTGTTGCGCATCCTGTGCTCAATGAAGCTTTAAAGCATTTTGGTGATTATGTGTCTGAAGAGACTTTGGCGGATCAACTCAAAGTTGTGACTCAACTCGATCAGGGACAAGTAATCGAATTTGATGATATAACAACCCAACTGAACATTAAAAAGTGTTAATTATGGCAAATGAAGAAAAGACACGCTACACAGACAAGGAGCTCGAGGAGTTCAGAGTATTGATTAATGAAAAGCTAGTTAAGGCCAAAGAACAATTGGCTTTGATAGAAAGCGCCTACAAAAACGATAGCAATAATGGTACGGATGATACTTCCCCTACATTCAAAGCATTTGATGAGGGCAGTGAAGTCATGAGTAAAGAGGCGAATTCTCAGCTGGCCATCAGACAAGAGAAATTCATCCGTGATCTAAAAAATGCGTTAATCCGAATCGAGAATAAAACCTACGGAATCTGCCGTGTTACAGGTAAATTAATTAGGCCAGAGCGTCTGCGTATTGTGCCTCATGCTACTTTGAGCATCGAAGCAAAAAACATGCAGAAATAGAGGCGTGATATGAAGTCAAACCAAGCTATTTTAGTGATCTTGATCATTCTTATCATTGATCAATGGTCCAAATTTTATATTAAGACCCATTTTGCCCTGCACGAAAGTGTGGCGGTTTTTTCGTGGTTCAAAATATATTTTATTGAAAACGAAGGAATGGCTTGGGGTGCTAAAATTCCCGGAAACTACGGCAAATTAATTTTGACTGTGTTCCGACTATTGGCCATAGTGGGTATTGGTTACTGGCTTTATGATGTGATTCGCAAGCAGTCCTCTTGGGTACTTACCTTGTCGATTTCCATGATTTTTGCCGGCGCCATGGGCAACATTATCGACTCGGTCTTTTACGGGGTGTTTTTCGAGCACAGCATGGGCCAAGTGGCTCAATTTCTACCCGAGGGAGGCGGTTACGGTAAGTGGTTGCACGGAAAAGTGGTGGATATGTTTTCCTTTTCGTTTTTCAACCCTGTATTTAACGTAGCGGATACAGCCATCAGCACTGGAGTAGGGCTGCTTCTTCTCTTTAACAAAAGGGCCTTTCCTAAGACGCCAAAGCAGGAATAACATTATTCTGTTTTAGTATTGTGGGTTAATTCCAATCAATGGAACACGGTTTATCGCACAACTATTGAAATAAAGCGCTGTTTAAATTGTGATTTTAACAGAGGACCCGACGCTGCTGTTTGTGGTCATGGTCAATGTGCCTCCTAATTGTTCAATCTGTATTTTAAGGGCGTTAAAAGTTAACACAGCTGTGTCAATGTCGTTTGAGTCGTGAGGATTGTTTTCAGTATCGCGAAATTTTTTCATGACACTGCCATCACTATTGTCTTTAATTAATAACACATTGTCCTCTTGTTCTTGATAAGAAAAAATATCAATGGCCGGTTTACGCATCTCTGGGGTACTTAAGATGGCATGTTCAATGACCGATTTAAAGAAGGATTCGAGAAGTTTGGTATTAAACAGGACTTCTGGAACCTCTGAAAAATCAGAAAAAATCTCTGCTTCAGATTCGTGAATCAGCGCATTGAGTTGTCCTAAACTCTTATTTAGTGCTGAACTTATGACAACCTTTTCTTTCTGATCTGGGGCTAGCTTAGAGCAATAGGACATTTGATTGAGCTGATCGACCGTTTGATTCATGGTTGCAGATACCTCTTGAATTTGATCAAGGAGTTCCTTGCGCTCTTGCTCATCTTTAGTCTGCTGTAAGAGTTCTATGGTAAGGGCTAAATTCCCTGTAACACTGCGTATTTGATGGCACATATGCTCCGCAAAGGCTACGAGCTGTGTATTTTGCTTATTCAGGCGTATCAGCTGATTGGCAACATCTTCCAAAGGTGATATAATGCCTAGTTCTGCTTGATACTTTGGTGTAAAATAATTGGGATTTACTTTAAAAGTCCCAGAATTTGGGTGGCCGTTAAGTGCTCCTTTGGACCGTCTTTTGGTGGAAAGAAAGTTCATATTTTATAAGTTTTGGGACCACTAATGTAACAATTATTAAAAATTATCGGTCAAAAAACAATTAAAATCGACGAACTGCATCGGGGGTGACCACCAGATCTAAGGCGATATCCCAAGTTTCACAGGGGATTAGCTCTGATTCGGGACCAAAAAAAGAAAGCCCTACTTTTTTACAATTTTTTGAGATTTGGGCTAAAAATCGATCGTAAAAACCCTTTCCATAACCCAAACGCATGCCTTTTTGATCAAAGGTCAAAAGAGGGACAAAAACCACATCGAGCATATCCGGGGATACCTCTTGACCGCCTTCAGGCTCTGGTATGCCGTATTTTGAGGTAATAAGGCGCGTATTTTCGTCTAAAATAAAATGACTTAAACTGCCCTGCTGGAAATTCGCTTTGGGGACGACAATTTTTTTGTCACGGCCATGCAGTATATCCAAAATAGGATGGGTATCCACCTCGCCTTTTTGTGTTATGGTCAAAAACAGATGATAATAGGTCCCCTGCCAAATGTCACAGCGCAAGAGCTGGTTGGCAATACAGAGACTCATTTCATCCTTTTGTATTTGAGTCAGAGATTTTCTGCGCACCATGGCCTGCTTTCTTATGGCATTTTTATCCATCATAATGGGCTTACCTTATTTCTGAAGAAAGGTGAAAAAGAGCATCGCCCTGATAAACAGTAGGTGCTTGATTCACATTAAAAATATAGCCCGCATTGGGTGCCAAAACAGGGCTTAAAGACTGACCGTAGGGGTCGGAAATCTGACCGATGACACTTCCTTTTTCAGTCCATTTACCGACCTCGATTAGCGGCTTAAACATACCTGCAGACCCAGCGCGCACCCAGCTGCTGCTTATAATTTCAACGGTCTGATGTTTCGGAACACTGACTTTAAACTTAGGGGAGAGCATATCGAGATGGTGCATCAGTCGCTTTACTCCGTTAACGCCCGCATTGCTGATCAAAGGTGTGATGTTGTTGCTCTTGCCCCCTTCAAAAAGCAGCAATGGGATATTTTTTTTGTCGCAGGTATGGCGCAGTGATTTAGGGGTGGGTTTATTGTGTATGACAAAAGGGGCGCCAAATATTTTGGCCATTTTAAGGAGTTCGGGATCCTGTCCGCTCAGACGAATTTGAGGGGCATTATAGCGTTGGGCTCCTCCTGTGTGAAAATCTAGAGCTAAATCTACATAGGGCAGAACGCTTTGCGTGAGTTGGTGAGCGATTTGAGCTGCTAATGAACCGGTTTTTTTGCCTGGAAACGCGCGATTCAAATCACGACCGTCCGGCAAGTCACGCTGATTATGGACGTAACCAATGACATTGACTACAGGAATACAGATGGTAGTACCTTTTCTAGGTTTTGTTATGCCTTTTGCAATACACTGTCTTATTATTTCGATGCCGTTGACTTCATCCCCGTGAATTCCTGCTAGTAATAAAATTGTAGGTCCGGGTTTTAAGGCATGCTCGATAAATACAGGCACTTCAATAGCCGTTCGATTGTGCAAGTAAGCCACTTGTAATCTGGCCTGTACACTTTGCCCTGGAGCTACCTGGGTACCCAAAAGACTTATCGACTGAGTTTTGTCGCTCATGAGATTCGATTGCGTTCGATGTAACTGATAATTTTTTGCGCTATATCCACGCCGGTGGTGTTTTCGATTCCTTCAAGACCTGGAGTTGAATTAATTTCAAGAATCAAAGGTCCTCGCTCACTTTGAAGAATATCTACGCCACAGACCCCAAGTTTTAAGGCTCTTGCTGCTTGTATCGCAATTTGGGTTTCCTCTGGACTCAGGGCATACGGAACGGATTGACCGCCACGATGTAGGTTAGACCTAAAATCTCCAGCTTTACTCGAACGCTTCATTGAGGCCACGACCGCGCCATCGACCACGATGGCGCGCAAATCACTGCCTTGTGATTCGGCAATATATTCCTGCACAAGAAATCTAACTTTTGTGGCATTGAGTGTTTCCATGATGCTACGCGCCGAGGCGGTACTTTCAGCGAGAATTACACCTTGTCCATGAGTGCCTTGCAATAACTTTATCACCACAGGTTGTCCACCGAAATGCATCAATACATCATCTGGGTTTGCTGTATGGCCCAAAAATGACATCGGGGAAGGGATGTGGTGCTGGCTGAGTATTTGCTGACAGGTCCATTTATTGCGCGATTGAAGTATGGCCTCTGCACTGACGGTGCTGAAAACATTCATACTCTCAAAATGACGCACCAATGAGGCGCCAAAAAAAGTATTTGAGGCCCCTATGCGGGGTATGACGGCGTCGAGATCATCGACAATTTCTGTTCCGTAATACAAAACGGCTTTATTGTCTTGAGTGCCGACATGACACAAGCTCGGGTCCATAACCTCCATGTTATGGTGTTTTAAGCCGCAATCCAACAAACTTTTTGTTGAATACAGTTGTGCGCTGCGCGATAGTATGGCAATATTCATTTAAACCACTTTAATGCAAGGTATGAAAAATATTAACGCTGTTTTCTAACACTCAGTTGATGTATCTTTGGGGTATGGCAGAAGTTTCTAAGACACTACAAATTGCTACCCTTCCTGATGCTCCAGGGGTCTATCAATTTTATGACAGGCAAGAAAAACTTTTGTACATCGGCAAAGCCAAGAATCTCCAAAAGCGAGTGCGCAGTTACTTCAATAAAGAGCACGACAACGCCCGCACCAGGATCATGGTTAAAAAAATACACAACATCCGACACATTGTGGTGGATACAGAAACCGATGCGCTACTGCTTGAGAATAACCTCATTAAGAAATATCAACCGCGTTACAATGTCCTTTTAAAAGATGACAAGTCCTATCCGTGGATTTGTGTCAAAAATGAGCCCTTTCCCCGGGTATTTATGACGCGTAAACTCATCAAGGACGGCAGTCAATACTACGGCCCATATACGCAAATGCGCACGGTGCAAACTTTGCTGGAGCTCATCAGAGGGCTTTACCCACTCAGGACCTGTAACTATGATTTGTCTGAAGATAAAATTAATTCTGGCAAGTATAAGGTATGCTTGGAATACCATATAGGCAATTGCCTCGGGGCCTGTGCAGGACATCAAGAATTTGACGACTATCAACAACAAATTGAGGCCATTCATCAAATTCTCAAAGGAAATTTTAAGGCTTCTTTACTTCAATTTAAGGCCAAAATGAATCGGCACGCCAAAAATCTAGAATTTGAAACAGCAGCCGCCATCAAAGAAAAAATTGACATTTTGGAGAATTATCAGGCCCGCTCCACAGTAGTAAGCCCAAAAATTGTGGACACAGAGGTCTACAGCATTCGCTCAGACGAGGATTTTGCATATGTCAATTTCTTGCAGGTGGCCTTTGGCAGTATTGTCCGCTCTCATACCATTGAGCTTAAAAAGAAGCTAGATGAATCCGATAAATCGCTTTTGGAATTAGCTTTTGTCGAACTGCGCCAGCGCTTTAATCTTCACGCAAAAAATGTGATAGCAGCACATAAAATTAACACCCCTGACGGGGTGGAGGTTACTGTGCCAAAACAGGGGGATAAAATGAAACTTCTCGAGCTCTCTTTGCGCAATGCGAAGTACTTTAGATTGGATCGTCTGAAGCAGGCCAAAATTGTTGATCCTGATCGCCATGAACAGCGGATCATGGCCCAAATGAAAAAAGATTTGCGTTTGCCAGTCTTGCCAGAGCACATCGAGTGTTTTGACAACAGTAATTTTCAAGGGACAAATCCTGTAGCGGCTTGTGTGGTGTTTAAACGCGGCAAACCCGCTAAAAAGGAATACAGAAAATTCAACATTAAGACCGTCACAGGTCCCGATGATTTTGCCTCTATGGAAGAAGTGGTGTACCGTCGTTACAAGCGATTATTGGAAGAGGAGCAACCCCTGCCAAATCTTATTGTTATCGATGGAGGAAAGGGCCAATTATCGTCGGCATTAAAGAGTTTGGAGCAACTCGGACTAAGGGGAAAAATTAGCATTATCGGTATTGCTAAACGCCTTGAGGAATTGTATTACCCCGACGATCCTATTCCACTTTATCTGGACAAAACATCCGAAACGCTTAAAGTGATTCAGCAACTGCGTAATGAAGCCCATCGTTTTGGCATCACATTTCATCGTCAAAAACGCAGTAAGGAGGCCATCGACTCTGCATTAGAAACGATTCCCGGGGTAGGTCAAAAAACAGTAGAAACCTTGTTGGGTGTTTTTAAAAGCCCCGCTCGGTTAAAAAAAGCGTCGTTTGAGGAGGTCAGTGCTGCAGTCGGACCCCACCGCGCTCAAAAAGTATTGGATTATTTTCAAAATTATTCGTGATATTTCATGAATTCAATTTGATCTGCCCTACCTCATAGTGGTGATTCTATGCCTCCAAATGGGGTGCTCATTTGCATAACTTTAACGGGGATTTTATGATTATAAAATCACTACATAAGCTTAAAAAAGCGTAAATTAGAGCAGTAAAAACTAACGACACCACCACGAGTTAAACAACTAAAGTACCATGCCTTTTTATCACGCACTCGGAAAGATCCCGCCCAAGAGACACACCCAATTTCGCAAGCCCGACGGCAGTCTCTATTCGGAACAGCTTTTTGGAACCATTGGGTTTGACGGGATGTACTCGAATATTTATCACGAGCACCGTCCTACTCAGGTCAAAGAAATTTTATCCCAAAAGAGTATTGCCCCAAAAATTGCCAAAGCAAACAACATTCAGTCCTATCGACTCAAAGGCTTTGATGTCGCTCCTTGTGATGACTATTTAGAAAGCCGCACTCCTGTGCTGACCAATAGTGATTGCACCATTATTTTGGCGGCACCCAGAAAATCAGTTACCGATTATTTTTACAAGAATACTGATGCAGATGAGTTGATTTTTATCCATAAAGGTTCGGGAACCTTGAAGACTTTTTTAGGAAACATTCCGTTTGCTTATGGGGATTACCTTTTGGTGCCTCGTGGAGTGATTTATCAGATGGAGTTTGACGGTCCTGACAATAGGTTATTCATAGTGGAGTCAAATCACCCGATTTATACCCCAAAGCGATATCGAAATTGGTTTGGGCAGCTCTTGGAGCATTCCCCCTATTGTGAGCGAGATATTCGCAAGCCACAGACCTTGGAAACCCATGATGAAAAAGGCTCTTTTTTAATGAAAGTAAAAAAGCAAAATGATCTAATCGATATGGTTTATGCCAGTCACCCATTTGATGTTGTTGGTTACGACGGCTATAACTATCCTTATGCTTTTTCGATACATGATTTTGAGCCCATTACTGGCCGGATACATCAGCCACCGCCAGTGCACCAAACTTTTGAAACTTCTGCGTTTGTGGTGTGTAGTTTTGTGCCTCGTTTGTATGATTATCACCCACTGAGCATCCCTGCGCCATACAACCACAGCAATATCGATTCGGATGAGGTGATTTATTACGTCGACGGAGATTTTATGAGCCGCAATGATATTGGGCCTGGGCACATCTCTTTGCATCCTGCGGGTATTCCCCATGGACCGCATCCTGGGGCGACTGAGCGCAGTATTGGAAAAACTGAAACAGAAGAATTAGCCGTTATGGTAGACACCTTTAAGCCACTGATGGTAACTGAGCAAGGTTCGGCTATTTCAGATGGAAATTATTATCAATCCTGGTTGGATTAAAAACGAGTAAACCAGATCATGGCAGAAATTAAAAACTTAGAACACCTACAAAACACCGAGTATTCCCTCAAAAAGATTTTTGATGAGGCGGAGGACTTTTTACCTTTATTGGGCACGGATTACGTTGAGCTCTATGTGGGCAATGCCAAGCAATCTGCACACTTTTATAAAACGGCATTTGGATTTCAGTCTGAGGCTTATGCAGGTTTAGAAACTGGTGCAAAAGACAAGGTGTCTTACGTTTTAAAACAGGGTAAGATACGCCTGGTTTTGACCACTCCATTGACTCCTGACGGACCGATCAACGCCCATATCAATAAGCATGGAGACGGGGTAAAAGTTGTGGCACTATGGGTAGATGACGCGACCAAGTCATGGGAAGAAACCACAAAACGCGGGGCACGTTCCTTTATGGAGCCCACCGTTGAAGAAGATGACCAAGGGCATGTCGTGCGCTCGGGTATCTATACTTATGGAGAAACGGTCCATATTTTTGTAGAACGCAAAAACTATAACGGCATCTTTCTTCCTGGATATAAAACTTGGCATTCGGATTATGCTCCAGAGCCAGTCGGTCTAAAATTCATCGATCATATGGTCGGCAATGTAGATTGGGATGAAATGAACACATGGTGCGAATTTTATGGTAAGGTCATGGGGTTTGCTCAGATCATCTCATTTGACGACAAAGACATCTCTACTGATTACACGGCCTTAATGAGTAAGGTAATGAGTAATGGTAACGGGCGAATAAAGTTTCCGATTAACGAACCCGCCGAAGGGAAGAAAAAGTCTCAAATCGAAGAGTATCTCGATTATTACAATGGCCCGGGCGTGCAACATATTGCCGTGGCTACTGACGATATTGTAGCAACAGTTTCGGCCATGCGCGCAAGGGGGGTTGAATTTCTTTACGTCCCGGAAACCTACTACGACGACCTTTTAGAGCGTGTGGGAAAAATTGACGAAGACATTTCTGTATTAAAGCAACACGGGATTTTAATTGATCGTGATGAGGAAGGTTATTTGTTGCAGTTATTCACTAAGCCCGTGGTGGATCGTCCGACGCTGTTTTTTGAAATCATTCAACGCAAGGGGGCGCAAAGTTTTGGCAAAGGGAACTTTAAAGCCTTATTTGAGGCCATAGAACGCGAACAGGAGGCTAGAGGCACACTATAAGATGAAAGTGTATTTGATACCATTATCACTTCGATGGTTCTTGTCGTTCTGCACTCTGCTTTTGGCATTTGGTCTACAAGCGCAGGAGGCTGAAAGCGCCTATACGGATGGGGAGTGGTGTAAATTTCGCGTACACTATGGTTTTGTCACGGCGGGTTATGCTTCTATAAAGGTTCAAGCCTCCAGTTTGAATAAAAAACCTGTCTATCATATTCAAGGGGAGGGGCGCACTACGGGCTTATCCCGCTGGTTTTTCTATGTCGAGGATTATTACCAATCCTATGTTGATCGCTCTACGCAAATGCCACTGCGTTTTATACGCAAGATTAATGAGGGGGGCTATACAAAAGACGTCCAAATAGATTTTGATCGTGAGGCATTGTCGGCACGTATATGGAATAAAGAAAATGATGTTAAAGTAACGGCGGACATTACTCCACTGACCCAGGATTTGGTATCCGCTTTTTATTACTTGCGCAATTCAGTAGATATCGATAAAATCAAAGAGGGGGAGACGGTTGATTTAGATATGTTTTTTGACAAAGAAGGTTATAAGTTTCGCATGAAGTTTCTCGGTCGAGAAGAACTAAAAACGCGTTTTGGCAAAGTCAAAACCCTTAAGTTTCGTCCTTTTGTCGAAGGGGGGCGCGTCTTTAAAGAAAAGGAGAGCGTTACGGTTTGGGTAAGCGATGATCAAAACAAAATACCACTGCTGATCAAAGCCGATTTGGCTGTGGGCTCATTAAAAGCCTCTTTACACGAATTTAAGGGGTTAAAACATCCCTTTAAAATTTTGGAATTATAATTATGGCAAACGAATCAAGTAAGCGCGAAGAACTTTTAGAGGCTCTTCAAAAAAAATATGATGCCATAGGCCAGGATCTGAACATACATTTATCCGGATTACTGCAACAAGAACCCCTAACTTACTGGGATTACATTCAAGTGGACGCTTTACTTGGATTGCAAACCAAGCGCACTGTTTTTCCGGATGAAATGGTGTTTATTATGTACCATCAGATCAATGAGCTCATCTTTAAAATGATTCTTTGGGAAATCGAACAAGTGTCACATAACAAGGCCCTCACCACAGCATTCTTTACTGAGCGTTTACTGCGTATTTCGCGTTATTTTGACATGCTCACCACCTCTTTTGACATCATGACTCAAGGCATGGAGGCGGAGCAGTATATGAAGTTCAGAAATTCTTTGGCACCAGCCTCAGGCTTTCAAAGTGCGCAATACCGCAAAATTGAATTCGCCTCGACCGAGCTGATCAACCTAATTGATGCTCGTTTTCGCCAAACCATAGACCGCAACACTTCTTACGAGCACGCTCTGGAACATTTATACTGGCAGGCAGCTGGCAAGGATCACGAAACGGGTAAAAAAACCTATTTATTGACCGCTTTTGAAAAGCGTTATAAGGATGAATTTGTCGCATTTACGCAAGAGTATAACACCATCAATTTATCGGCAAAATTTAAATCGCTGCCCGTTGAAGATCAGCAAAACCCTGATTTAATTAAGGCCATGCGTCATTACGATTACACCGTCAATATCACCTGGGTCATGGCGCATTACCGGACTGCTGCAAAATACCTCAATAACGGTCAAAAGGAGGCGGCAGCCACTGGAGGCAGTGCTTGGGCTAAATACATGCATCCTAAATATCAGAAGCGTATATTTTTTCCGGAATTATGGAGTGAAGAGGAACGTCAAAACTGGGGACATGATCTACAATAAATTAAACAAAGTTGTTTTAGGGATTTTTGCTACCTTCCTTATGTTAATGGGCTCATGCGGCGAAGAAAATGAAACTACTGACAGCGATGAAATCGTTGATCCCATTATTGAGGAATACGGACTCATACTCAATGATTTTGAAGTGGTGAGAGATACCGTAATGACGGGCGATACTTTTGGTGGAATTTTGAGTAATCACGGCGTGTCACAAGCCAAAATTTATGAGGTCGCCACTACCTTCAGGGAGGTTTTTGACGTTAGAAAAATCGGTGTAGGACGCCCCTATGTTTTGCTAAAATCCAAAGATTCTTTCGCGCAAACCCAAGTCTTTGTCTACGAAAAAAACAGAATTGAATACGCTGTGATTGATTTTCGGGACAGCCTTAAAGTTTATCACGAAAAAAAACCGGTACGACTCATTGAAAAAACGGCCTCAGGGGTGATTAAGAGTTCACTTTCGGAGACTTTATCCTCCCAAGAATTATCGCCATATTTGGCAGAAGCGATGTCAGATATTTATGCTTGGACCATTAACTTTTTTCAATTGCAAAAAGGCGATTATTTTAAAATCGTCTATGACGAGCGTGTGATTTCTGATACCATACCTGGAGGCGTAGCTCAGATCAAGGCGGCTTATTTTTCTCACAAGGGTGAGCCTTTTTATGCGTTTAGATTTTTACCGGAAGATGAGGACGGGGCAGTACCGGATTTTTATGACGAGCAATCTAATAATCTTCGCCGTGCTTTTTTAAAGGCGCCCGTAAAGTTCAGCCGAATTTCCTCTCGTTACAACCTAAAACGTCGTATTGCGCACTACGGTTACAAGGTACGCCCGCACAAGGGAACGGATTTTGCCGCTCCAGTGGGTACACCAATTTTGGCTACAGCCGATGGGGTGGTGACCAAAGCCGAACGTCTTGGAGGCAACGGTATTTATGTCAAAATCCGTCATAATGCGACTTATGAGACTCAGTACCTGCACATGAAAAAATACAATGTGAAAAAAGGCCAGCGCGTACGTCAGGGCAATGTAATCGGCTGGGTCGGAATGACAGGAAACACAAGTGGCCCCCATGTTTGTTATCGTTTCTGGAAAAACGGACGTCAGGTAGACCCCTTTAAAACCGAATTGCCGAAAGCTGAACCTATGCCTGCCAAATTCAAGCCGGAATTTACCGAGCTTATGCTGCCATTAAAGGATAAGCTCGACTGCATTGCCACACCCTAACTCATTGTTAATAAACCTGTTGTTATCTTAAAGCACTCAAAAAGAGACTTTGAGAAATTTGTCTTAACTTGTAGGTATTCTAGACTTAGCATTTTGTTCATGTGAACTTGAGGCTTTCTCTACGAAAAACGCTAATTTTGCGAAACCATATTTCTAATTAATTAAACAATTATGAGACAATTTTTACTTTTGTTGATGCTTCTAGGTGGTTTTACTGCCTTTGCTCAGGGTACTGTAACCGGGGTTGTTACAGATCCAGAATTAGGAGGGCCACTTCCAGGAGCTAACGTTGTTGAAACAGGCACAAGCAACGGTGCAGTAACTGATTTCAACGGAAACTTCACCCTAGAAGTAAGCGGTAATTCAGGGTCTATCGACATCTCTTTTTTGGGATTCGTTGATCAAACTGTAAGCTTTACTTTGACAAACGGGTCAGCTAACTTAGGAACACTAACCATGACTGCCGATGCAAATACACTTGCTGAGGTTGTTTTGATCGGTTCCGGAGTTGTGGATTTAGCTGAAGACCGTAAGACGCCAGTAGCGGTATCGACCATTACTGCAGCCCAAATCCAGTCAAAAACAGCTGGTAACCGTGAATTTGTTGAGGCGATTCAATACACGCCTTCTGTTTACGTGTCTAACCAAGCCGGAGGTTTTGGGGATTCTCAAGTATTCCTTCGTGGTTTTGACCAAGTAAACACCGCTTTCCTTTTGAACGGTCAGCCGATCAATGGTATGGAAGATGGTCGTATGTATTGGTCAAACTGGTCAGGTATGGCTGATGTAGCAAGTGCAGTTCAGGTACAGCGTGGTTTAGGTTCTTCTAAACTAGCCATCTCTTCTGTAGGGGGTACTGTTAACATCGTTTCTAAGTCTACTGAAAAGAAACAAGGTGGATTTGTCCGTATGATGGCTGGTAACGACAGTTACTTCAAAGGCACCGTGAGCTATGATACTGGTGTTAATGAGAATGGTTGGGCTTTTTCTGCATTAATTGACCATTGGCAAGGACACAGAAAATTTGCTATTGGTACTGCAGGTCAAGGACAAAACTATTTGTTCTCTGTAGGATATAAGCCAAATGATAAGCATGCATTTAACTTCTTATTGACTGGTGCGCCACAATGGCACGATCAGAATTTCTCAGATTCTTTGGAAGACTATAAAGAGTTGGGTGAAAAACAAAACTCAAACTCAGGATTCTTTGAGGGAAGTCGTTACACTGAGCGTCGTAACTACTACCACAAACCAGTAGCTAACTTAAACTGGGATTATAAAATCAACGAAATGGCAGACCTATCTACTGTACTTTACGCCTCTTGGGGTCGTGGTGGTGGAACAGGAAGTCTTGGAAGCAGCAGCCGTCGTATCCGTGTAGGTGGTGATGGTGCGAACCAAGATGAGATCGATTTCGACGCCATTTACGCCAATAACGTTGAGGCTGGAGTAGGTAACTATGGAAACTCATACCACCTTCGTGCTTCTGTCAACAATCACAACTGGTATGGATTACTTTCTAACTTAAATCTTGATGTTGCAGACAATTGGGATGTAAATATCGGTTTTGATGGAAGAACTTATACTGGAGATCACTTCCGTCAAGTAAACGATCTTTTAGGATTGACATCTTACCAAGATAACTACGGAACAGATCGTCCGAGTGATTACACCTTCACTAATGAGTATGAAGCTGACCCATGGGCTGCATTATTCAGCTCTGCAGGAGAAGAAGATCGTTATCAGTATGACTATTCTGAGACCATCAACTATTTAGGTGGATTCGGACAAGCTGAGTACGCTTCAGATGGTTTCTCTGCATTTATTCAAGGAGCGGTTTCAACTCAGTCTTATCAGAGAGAAGGACGTTTCGTAGGAACAAGCGGCGACGGTCTTGGAAAATCTGAGAAAGTTTCAAAAACAGGATACAACTTAAAAGGTGGTCTTGGTTACGATATCGACAAACAAAACTCATTATTCTTTAATAGTGGCTTCTACTCACGTCAACCATTCTTGGATAACATCTTTAAAGATATCCGTAACTCAAATGTATTGGCGTTTCCATTTGTTGAGAATGAAGAAATCACTGGTATTGAAACAGGATATCGTTTACAAACTAACGAACTTCGTTTCAACGTAGATATGTATTACACAGAATGGGGTAACCGTTTCTTGGCCATCAACGGTCCAGAATTAGAAAACGGGAATTTCTCAACTTATCGCATGACTGATGTAACTCAGTTGCACAAAGGTATCGAGGTAGACCTAGAGTATCGTCCAAAGGGTGCTTGTTACTCTTTGACTGCTTTTGGACAGACTGGTCGTTGGGAGTACAGAGGAACTTCTCCTTACACCCTTCAGGATGACGAAGCAAGTACATTTGTAGAAGAAGGTGAAATCAACCTTACTGGAGCACGTGTGGGTAACGCCCCTCAGACTCAAGTGGGTGCTGGTTTAAACCTTGATCTAATGAAGAATGTCACTGTAGACTTCAACTGGATTTACAACAAAGACTTATATGAATTTGTTGATCCATCTGATGTAGCTGAGGCTGCGTTTGCCGGAGTTAAGTACCAGAATGAGCGTCTGAACCCATATAGCCTATTTGATGGTGGTTTGACTTGGAACTTCATGTTCGGAGATCAAAAAGTTCAGTTCCGCAGCAACGTTTACAACTTGTTCAACAACGGTTACGTTAACCAAAAAGATCCTTATGGATACTACCT
>OMJU01000053.1 GCA_900299425.1 Candidatus Rokuibacteriota bacterium | reverse complement strand
TACTAATCTAAATTGACCCTGGTATTGGCGCAAATAATCTCGACACTGAAGCAGGGCCACCGGATGGGAACGGACCTCAACTATATCCTCAATGCGTGTATTTGGCAATGCCATTAAATGCATTTGTATATTTAAATAGACCTCGTCGTAAATCTCAAATGAACCAGACTCCAGTAGGTTGTAATTTGTCAATATGGACCCAGCAATGGAATTTTCTATGGCCAAAACTCCAAATTCGGCCAATCCTTTGGCCACTGCTTGAGTTGTCGCATCAAAAGAATCGCAGCAAAGCAACTCGTAAGACTGGTTTTCGAACAACTGCTTTACAGCTTGATGATGAAAGGAATGCTGTATTCCTTGTATGGCTATTTTCATCGTTTTATTTATTCATAAAAAAAGCCCGAACATTGAGTCGGGCTTTATGGTTATTGTTGCATACAATCAACACAAAGCCTTCGCTTTGGTATAAAAGAAATAAAAGAAAAATGTGTTGATGTACGTTTTCATGTCAATGTTTGAGTGACGAAAATATGGTTTATCATTGGGAAGATAAAATCTTTTTAAAGATTTTTTATTCTTTAATTTTATAGCCTGAACTTATGAAAATCAGATTTGAACATATTACCAAAGTATACGGGACACAAAAAGCGCTCGATCAAATCGATTTTACCATCGATTCTGGCCAAATAATTGGCTTACTCGGTCCGAATGGAGCGGGTAAATCAACCCTGATTAAAATTCTAATCGGGCTTTTAATTCCAGAAAACGGAAGAATTGCCCAAGAAGATACCACCATCAACACGCAAAGCCAGCAGTACAAAACCATGATTGGCTATCTTCCTGAGGATAATCCGCTGCCAAAAGAACTTTTTACTGGTGAATATTTAGCGCAAACTGCCGCATTGTACACTCTAAAAAACTTTGACCGAGAGAGCCTTATCGAGCGTACGGGGCTCAGCACTGTGGCCCACAAAAAAATCGGAACCCTTTCCAAAGGATTCAAACAGCGCCTTGGGCTCGCCGCAGCACTAATTCATGGGCCCAAACTTCTTGTTTTGGACGAACCCATGACCGGGCTTGATCCCAATCAAATTCAAGAAATTCGCAAGCTCATAAAATCACTGAGTCCAGCAACTACAGTCCTACTCTCCACTCATATTTTACAGGATATTGTTGCTATTTGCGACCGGATTTTGGTATTTAATAAGGGGCAACTTGTCCAAGATGTGGCCCTGACAGAGCTGGAAAACAATAAAGACGCTACTGCCTTAGAGGCGCTTTTCGCAAAGTGGACAGCTTAAGTTTTTAAGCGCTTTAATTCATTTAGGCCAGTTCATTTTAACCGAAACTCGCTACTGAAAAATTAGACGACCCGTAAATTCTTCTTCAACATTGATCAGGGGCGGCTGAGTCAGGCAAATTACATCCCCTATGCCCACGATACGTCCTTGAATTAGGTTAGTAGGTGCCACAACCATTTTATTGGTGCTGCGATGAAACAGATAAAGATTTTTTATCTCAAGATCCGGTGCTTCGATACGCGCATCACCGTCGTACAAACCAATATTGGCCGAATTAGTGCGCCCGCCTAGAAAAAATTTGCTGGTACCATTGGCAAAAATTACCAGCTGAGTGACGTCTAAATCCTCAAAATAAAAATCCCCATCTGTATGAAACTCCCCTTCTTGCTCGCGATCTTCAGATAATAAAATCAGTTTTTTAAATGTAATGCGCCCCTGACCAATTACCGGAAGCCCAGAGCTCGAGCGAATTTCAATCGAATCTACGGGTGAAGTAACGTACACTTTTGTGATGCCATAATCTCGGGTGTAATTACAACTGTTGCGGTCACTGACCTTCAGGATACTGTCCTCGACCCGTACCAAAACCTCATTCATCAGATTTTCGCCAGATTCAACCACCACACTTTGTTGGGGCCCCGAAGAAACGATGAGTTGCACGCGATTCCAAATGATAATTTTTTTGAATTTATCAACATTAAAAGTACGTTGAACGACGGGGCCACTGGTCTGAAAACAATCCCAAGCATTATCGCTGTCACACCCCCAAAAAAGCAAGGCCCCGATTAACGCCATGAAGTAATAATAAACCTTGATATTGATGCTTAAAATTTTTCTCATAATCGATATCCAATACCAAATTCAACAGCCTCTGCCTTTGCCCAATGAGCCTTCAGGGTTACTGCAGCAAAAAAATGTTCTTTTCCGAAATAACGCTTAAGCCCTAAACGATTGTAAATTCTATTTTCAAATTCATAAGGCCAATAAAAATAACGCCCCAATTGGGAAACAAACGCCGTTTTCCGGAAGCGAAATTCATGACCTAAAAATACGCCAACGCGACGATAATCCAAACCAGGCTCAATTCCATCGCCAGGAAAAGCAGATTCTCGATAACGAATCAAATGAATAAGAAAATCTGAGAAAAAGAAATCAACCCCTAATTGAACGGTACTCTTATAGTTGACTCTCTTGTCGGCAAAAAATGAAAAGACATAAAATGGATATTGTCCCAAACCGATAACATCGGCCTCGTTCAGACCCGTGCGAAACACAGCATTTACCGTAATTGGTTCGCTGTAATATTCACTGGGCCAATCGCCATGGTTATGTCGGGTCAAAATCACACCCTCTTGGGATTGATAGCTCACCCCTGCGGAAAAATACAAGGTATTGGTGCTGTTATTTGGGGCTTTGAAATTCGCATTAGAATAATGAATGATCCCTGTGCCTAGCCGGAACCCTATACCGCGGTAGAGGTTTTCTTGAATGAGGTTAAACTTCAAAAAAGTTGTACTCATAAAACGACTTCCATAAGCCGTATTTTGATAGTTATCCTCGGGGTCATAAGGATTACCCGCCATTGCGATGCCCTGACCGATCCCGAGTCTAAATCTTCGCTTCCAAAAATACCAGTTAAAATGACCATACAGGCCGTAATTCTTGCCCAGATAAGGGTTACCCATGTCTTGATAATTAAAGGTAAACCCCCAATCGGGATAGTTGTAACGACTTTCCCACTCATTGTAACCATAAGTTTTACGATTGTAAACTAAGTTAAATCCTGTAGGGTGGCCTGTAATCAAGTGGGCGATATCCGAATTGTGTTCTAATATACTGCCGTAAAAATAATCGAGTTCTATGGCATATGGCTTCAATTCCCTCTGCTGCGCTAGCAACAAAGGACTCATCATCCCAAAAATCCACAACAACAAATTGTACTTCATGACTCGATAAAGGCCCCAAATATACGTCAATAATTAATGTAGCTCAAGTCGAATCAGGCCCTGCACAAAAGGCATTAAATCAAAATGGCAACTGGCCTAAATCAACATTACCTCCAGAGAGAATTAATCCAACTTTTTGACCGCTGAACACGGCAGGATATTTCAAAACAGCCGCCAGCACTACCGCACTCGAGGGCTCAACTAACATCTTAGTCCGTTCCCAAATTAAACGCATAGAGGCAATAATTTCGGACTCTTCGACACAATAAATCCCTGCAACCCCTTTTTGTATGATTGGAAAATTAACAGAACCCAGTTGGGTTTTTAAACCATCTGCAATAGTATTTGTATGCTCGTTAGTCTGAATCACCCCTGATTTTAAGGATCGATAGGCGTCATCGACCGCTGAGGGTTCAGCCCCCCAACAAAGACAATTGTTGCCAAAATATGCGGAGGCTAAGGCAGTTCCCGCCAATAAACCGCCACCGCCCACAGGAGCGATAACCCCATTGAGATCAGGCACCTCTTCTAAAAGCTCCATAGTCGCTGTCGCATTGCCTAAAATAACAGGCAAAGCATTAGACGGATGCAAGGCAGTGGCGCCAGTTCTTGCAATAATATTGTCTGTTGCCGCCTCTCGAGCAGCCAAATTTGGCGCGCAGTCTGTAACCTCTGCTCCATAACCTAATACGGCATCACGTTTAACTTTAGGTGTGCCTTTTGGCATGACCACATAGGCTTTGAGTCCCATGAGTTTAGCTGCCAAAGCTACAGCCTGACCAAAATTTCCAGAAGAATGAGTGACCACCCCTTTTGAGCGCTCTTGCTCGGATAAGCAAGATATTGCATTTGCTGCGCCTCGCATTTTAAAGGCCCCCATACGCTGCAGTTGTTCACATTTAAAAAATAAACAGGCGCCACTTAGTTCATTTAGGAATTTTGATGTCACT
>OMJU01000052.1 GCA_900299425.1 Candidatus Rokuibacteriota bacterium | reverse complement strand
CAATATAAAACTGTGGGCGCTGTGTTATCAGACGTCCTGTGGGATTGAAGATAAGTTTGTCAACGCCTAAATATGCGGAAAAAAGGAACCCTAGGGTCAGCATTAAGGCACCCCAGGCCCCAAACAAATGCATTGGTCTTTTGCCAAAACGGGAAATAAAGGAAATGGTAATGAGATCTAAAAATCCCCTTAAAAAACGTTCAGAACCAAATTTAGTCTGCCCAAACTTTCGTGCTTGATGTTGTACGATGCGTTCTCCAATATTCTTGAACCCAGCGTTACGCACCAATACCGGAATGTATCGGTGCATTTCTCCGGTTACTTCTATGGATTTAACCACTTCAGATTTGTAGGCTTTCAGACCACAATTAAAGTCATTCAGGGCCACTCCAGAGGTTTTGCGGGCCGCGAAATTAAAAAGCTTAGAAGGTAAGTTCTTGCCGAAATAAGAATCAAAACGCTTTTTTTTCCAGCCAGATACCATATCATAGCCTTGGGTGCGTAACATTTCAATCAAGTGAGAGATTTCCTCAGGATTATCCTGCAGATCCGCATCCATGGTGACCACATACTTTCCCTTGGTGCGTGCAAATCCAGCATGAAGGGCCTGTGACTTACCAAAGTTTTTTAAAAACCTAAGACCACGCACATGGGCATCTTTTGCCGCTAAGTTATTTATGATTTGCCAAGAATCGTCATCACTGCCATCGTCGATAAAAATTACCTCGTAATCCTGAATCACCCCATCGAGCGATTGGCTGATCCATTGATGCAGTTCGCCCAGGGATTCAGATTCGTTGAGTAAAGGGATGACAATTGAGAGTTCCATGAAATCAGTAGGGCGTATTGAAATTCGCCCATTAATTAGTCGATTATTGCTGGGTCTTTTTTCTTAAATATGAGGCCGATTAAAAGACCGATGACGGCCTGAAAAATAAGCGAAGAGAAATATGATTTACCCAAGTTGACCAAAGAGAAATTATCTGTTTCTGCAAGTTTTGCAAGGGCTTTATCAATTTCGGCTTGGGGCGCTCCCATCTTCACCATAAACTCTTGGGAAATTTCAATGATTCGCTCGTTGAGATATTGTGCTAATTCCGGATCGACAATATTGAAAATCAATATTCCTGCCACTGTACTTATAGCTAGACCCACTGCGCTAGTTATGAAATAGGTTGAAAAGGCTTCTTTAAAGCTAATAAATCCATCTAAAAGACCTTTAGATTTTGCCGTGGCAATGATCCCCATGACTACAACAAGTAGAAGATTCAAAATACTTACCCACCATTTTGTGAATAGTTCTGTATTAAAGGCGTACATCATCGTGGTGCTCAAAGCCAACATGAGGCCTAGGATTACACCGTGATTGATGGCATTTTTTTTAGGGGTAAATGCTTCTGACATTTTGTATTGATTTAAGGTTTGGTTTGTGAAACAAATGTACTAAAATGTAACGTCTTTTTTTCGAGAAAAAATCGTTTAAACTATTGCTGAATTGCAATTTATCATTAAATTTGCCCCCGCTTAGACGGCCTAAGAAGGCTTTTGCCGTGAGAGCGTTTTAAATATAAGTATCATGAAAAAGGGAATTCATCCAGAAAATTACAGACTAGTTGCATTTAAAGATATGTCTAACGATGACGTGTTTTTAACCAAATCTACAACCGACACCAAAGAAACTCTAGAGGTTGATGGTGTGGAATACCCACTAGTGAAGTTGGAGATTTCTCGCAGCTCTCACCCATATTACACAGGGAAACACAAATTGGTTGATACCGCTGGTCGTATTGACAAATTCAAAAACAAATACGCAAAATTCAAAAAGTAATATTTTTGAATCTTCCATAGTAAAGCCTTCGAAAGAAGGCTTTTTTTATTGCTATATTTGTTCAAAACATACCCAAAAAGAGATGTTTTTGTATTTTTTAATTCGTGACAGCACCTATTAAATTTTATTTACACTCTTTTGCCCTAAACTGTTTTCTATGAATTTGGTGTTATTTGACCCGGCCCAAAGCTCAGGATTATTGCCCCTGACCTACACAAGACCTGTTGCAGAGCTAAGAATAGGAGGTTTAACCATTGCTGAAAAATGGAATAAACGCTTGCATGCAGAGGTGTCTTGGCTGACCAAAGAATACCTCCAATCGATTTATCCTTTTAGGTTTACGGTAGATAATTTTTTTATCAATTCCGAAGTTATTCCAGACGACGCACTTTGTAATAAGGTAGCGGAATTGTCCATGGGTCATGGTTTGCGTGATGAACATGGAGCGATCACTTGGCGTTCTGGTCAGTGGAATTCAGATTTAATGCCCGAAGATATCCAGTGGCATGATTTGAGTCCTGCAGTGCGGCGTGTGAAACATTCCTACGATATTTTTACCCTTAACGCTCAGGAAATTCAAGCAGATTATGATTTGTTGACGCGTTCTACTTCCTCTGCTAAATTACCTGCAGGGGTACAATGTAATGACCCGAGCAAAGTTTTTCTCGCTCCTGACGCTGTTTTAGAGCATTGTACGCTTAACACCAGTGATGGCCCTATTTTTATTGATTCTGGGGCGCTTATAATGGATGGCGCCCTACTTAGAGGACCGCTTTTTATCGGGGCGCATTCGGTCATTAAAATGGGTGCCAAGATTTATGGAGCAACCACCATAGGTCCTTATTGTAAGGCTGGGGGAGAAATAAATAACTCTGTGATGATGGGGCACAGCAATAAGGGGCATGATGGATTTTTAGGAAATTCAGTGCTCGGATATTGGTGTAATTTGGGCGCTGATACAAACACCTCGAACTTAAAAAATAATTATGACCAGGTGCGTTTATGGGATTATGCCTCTGAGCGTTTTGCCCACACCGGCCTACAATTTTGTGGTCTTATTATGGGAGACCACAGTAAATGTGCCATAAATACAGCGTTTAATACCGGGACTGTGGTCGGTGTGAGCGCCAATGTTTTTGGCGCGGGCTTTCCCAAGAACTTTATTCCCAGTTTTAGTTGGGGTGGTGCGGGAAGTATGACCACTTATGGTTTGATCAAGGCGGTGGAAACCGCAAAACGCGTGATGCAACGGCGCGGAATCGAGTGGACTGCCCAAGATCAGAAGGTATTTGAAGCTATTTTTGAAGCTTCAAAGTCTTGGCGCCGAGACTAGCCTTTAAGGGTTCAGCTTTTTTACACGCTTTAAAAACAGGAAATTTTGTGGGTTGATCCCAAGATCCACAACGTTCTTGCGCACAAAACGTATGGCCATGTCGTAGTAAAGCGGGACTACAGGGGCTTGCTCCATAATGGTCTGATCCAT
>OMJU01000051.1 GCA_900299425.1 Candidatus Rokuibacteriota bacterium | reverse complement strand
GCAGAGCTTTTTGGAACAATGAGAGAAAGCCCTGCTTCTAAGGGATCTTTTAACTCAGGATTTAAGGCCAATAACTCAGCACGACAGGTATTGAACTGCTTGATTATATTAATGAGTGCGTCGCCTTGTTTTACTTGGTAGATTTGAAAACCCGATACAGGGTTTTGCGCTGCCACCCCAAGGAGTGAAGTCGAAATCAAAATACCAAAAACAAAAATCCAGCGATTCATCATTTAAACCCGTTGATTCGATTGTCCAATTATTCCCATTCAATGGTGGCTGGTGGTTTAGAGCTGATGTCATAAACCACACGATTTACCCCTTTTACGCGATTGATGATCAAATTTGAGGTTTCTTGTAAAAAGGCGTAAGGCAGATTGACCCAATCTGCTGTCATACCATCGGTACTTTCTACGGCGCGCAAAGCAACTACGTTCTCATAGGTGCGCTCATCGCCCATCACACCTACACTTTGCACGGGCAGCAAGATGGCTCCCGCTTGCCAAACTTTATCGTATAAATCCCATTTGCGCAATCCATCGATAAAAATAGCATCGACTTCCTGCAAAATACGCACCTTTTCGGCAGTTATATCCCCCAGAATCCTGATGGCCAATCCCGGTCCTGGAAATGGATGACGGCCTAATAATCCTGGGTCGATTCCCATCTGGGCTCCTACACGACGCACCTCATCCTTAAAGAGCATACGCAATGGTTCTACAATCTTTAACTTCATATAATCCGGCAACCCACCTACATTGTGATGGGACTTAATGGTTACCGAAGGGCCGTTTACAGAGACACTTTCTATAACGTCGGGATAAATGGTTCCTTGTGCGAGCCAAGTGACGTTTTCCACTAAATGGGCCTCATCATCAAATACATCGATAAAAACTTTTCCGATGGCTTTGCGCTTAGTTTCTGGGTCTTTTTCTCCTGCCAAAGCGTTCAAAAAACGTGCCGAAGCATCTACACCCTTGACGTTTAAGCCCATGTGTTTGTATTGGTCAAGGACATTTTGAAACTCGTTTTTACGCAGCAGACCATTGTTGACAAAAATGCAATAGAGATTTGCGCCTATGGCTTTATGCAGTAATACTGCCGCCACTGTCGAATCCACTCCACCACTTAGGCCCAGAACCACGCGATCCTGTCCTAATTTTTCCTTTAATTCCTGAACTGTAGTTTCTACAAAGGCTGCCGGAGTCCAAGTCGGCTCGATCCCAGCAATGCTAATTAAAAAATTCTCCAAAAGTTGTTTTCCGTGGGTGCTGTGGTAGACCTCAGGATGAAATTGAATGGCATAGGTTTCTTCTCCCTCGATTCTATAGGCCGCATTCGCTACATCTTCGGTACTGGCTAAACGGACGCCACCCTCAGGCAGCTCGGCTATCGTATCGCTGTGACTCATCCAAACCTGCGAACCTTGAGGAATAGACTGAAATAATACCGATGACTGGTCCTTTACCTCCAATTTTGCACGACCGTATTCACGGATATTGCTCTCACGCACCAATCCTCCATTAAAATGAGCCATATACTGGGCTCCATAACAAACACCAAGTAAGGGCAACTGACCTTTAATTTGACTCAAATCAGGATGCGGTGCATCCTCTGCCCGCACTGAAAAAGGGCTTCCGGAAAGGATTACTGCTTTAAAGCTGTACAGATCTTCAGGTAAATGGTGATAGGGATGGATTTCACAATAAATGTTGAGCTCGCGTACACGTCTTGCAATGAGTTGAGTATATTGGGAGCCGAAATCGAGAATGAGGACGTTGTTCTGCATGGTCAAAAATAACTTCTTTTTTGGGATCAGGGGCCAGTGGTTTATGAATTAAAAAACAAAAGGGTGAATCGGTGATCAGAGGGGTCAATATTTTTTTTGAGTTGGGCAAAAAATTCAGAACCCATATGCTGAAAACCCCAACTCATATTTTCTTTGCGCTCCTGCAAGACCCCATCTGGGAAAAGTGATTGCCGCAATTCAATCAAACGTTGCAGATCACGCGCATGCTTTCTTTTTTCGGCCCGCAAGAGTCGTTGTTCAAGACGCTCAAGTCCTTTGAGCTGTTTTTTCTCTTGAGCACTGACCGCCCCGATAAATGAGGCATCCGTTTGCTGTGCCAAACGGTATAGATGGGCAAATTGATTTTTTAAATGCTCCTTTTGAGACGAAAAATCTAGATCTAGACTGCTGTTGCGCTCAATATATAGGCGGGAGAGTTCCTCGATTGGCAAAAATAAATCTGAGACTTCCATATTGAGCCGCTCGAGTTTATTCAATACTTTGTCAGGAATCAGGGACAATGAATTGCGTAAATAAACCATGGGATAGGTCAAATTACACTGCTCAAAGCAATCTTTGAGTTGTAACCAGTAGGCCACTTCGGCCCCACCTCCTATATAGGCGAGGTTAGGCAAAACACATTCTTGATATAAGGGCCTTAACAGTGCATTTGGCGAAAATAATTCCGGGCGTTGGTCCAAAAGAGCCAATAACTCTTCTTTTGTAAAACTCAGCTCAGTCTGATCCACTGAAAAATCTGATTCCTCCCTTACAATACGCTCGCGCAAGCCAGAGTCGCAATAAAATAAATTAATTGCGCGTGGATGAACTTGCTTATGATAACCTGCATCGACCAGATTCTGGGTAGTGCGCTCTATCGCTTTACTGCACAATCCCTGCTCAAGCTCTGAGCGCATTATTGATGCAAAACCCCGTTTTAGTAAGGGATCGTCACCATCGATAACCAATAAATCATGGTCCTTAAAAATCTCGTGGACAAGTTTTCGGGTGGCACTGGCCAAAGTAATCTTATGATCATAAACTGAGGAAAACAAGCCAAGCATTGACCTGCCGATGGCCGATCCGCCCCAAAGGGTATTCAACTGTGCTACAACCTCAACCAAATCCGAGCAAATAAGGCGCCCGACCGGCCCTTTGGCCTGTTTGTTCCAAAGGATCTTTTGATCGGCAGTTCTGAAATGGCTGATTTCCTCAAAATCATGATCTTCACTCGCCATCCAAAAAACTGGAATAATCTTATACTCAGGATTTTTAGAAGCGTATTGCTCCGCAAGGTTAATGGCACCAAAAATTTTATACAGAAAATAAAGTGGACCCGTGAATAAATTGAGTTGATGACCGGTAGTGACGGTAAATGTATTGGTCTGACCCAGAGCCTTAAGCTGACTATTAATGCGCTGATTGAGTTTTTCTTCTGCCGAAAAATCCTTGTATTGCTCTGACAATGCTTGAACGAGTCTTCCGCGCGATTCATCAGAAAAACGCTCGGACTTCTCTTGAATTTGAGCCACGACTTGATCTAGAGCTGGAGCTCGATTGTAAAATGGTCGCAATACCTCACTCCTGTCTAAATAATCAAGAACTAAGTTTGAAAACTGTCGCGTGGATTTATATGTCAGCAGTTGTCGTTCCATAAATAGGGTGCCACTGGCGGCCAAAATGGCCAAAGCAGCTACAAAAATACGATGTTTCGTCGTGTTTGGCATTATGCATTTGGGTTTGTTAGTCGTATAGGAGGAATTCTTATATTTAGTCCTCGATTTTAACCCTAACTCCCGATTAATTTTTTCTCTAAATGAACCGTATTCTCATCGCTATAGCATTTTTATGCACCCAATTGGCCAGCAGTCAAGTTCTTTCTCCCGAAGCATTTTTAGGATATCCGATTGGTACAAAATACTCGCGGCACCATCAAATGGTGTCCTACTTTGAGCATTTGGCTCAAAACTCAGATTGGATCAGCTTTCACCAATATGGCCAAACCAATGAACGTCGGTCATTAAACTATGCCATCATTACCACACCAGAAAACAGAGCTCGATTGGAAGAAATACGGCAAAATAACTTGCGACAAATCGGTTTACTTCCGGGTGATGCCAGTCCTGATGTCGCCATTGTTTGGTTGAGCTATAATGTGCATGGTAACGAAGCCTCAAGTCTTGAGGCAGCCATGCAAACGGCTTATGAACTCATCAATACAAAATCTCCATGGCTAAAAAATACCGTAGTGATTATGGATCCCTGCGTGAATCCTGATGGTCGCGATCGCTATGCAAACTGGTATAATCAGGTGGGCACAAGCCCGTACAACCCACTACAATCGGCCGATGAACACAACGAACCTTGGCCCGGAGGACGCCCCAATCATTATTTATTTGACTTAAACCGCGATTGGGCATGGGCCAAACAAGTCGAAAGCCAACAGCGCTTACCGCTGTATCACAAATGGATGCCCCATGTGCATGTGGATTTTCACGAACAGGGCATAAACGAACCTTACTATTTTGCACCGGCTGCAGTGCCCTATCATGAGGTCATCACCCCATGGCAAAAACAATTCCAAGTGGAAATCGGTCAAAACAATGCCAAATATTTTGATCAGGAAGGCTGGTTGTATTTTACCCGTCAGTTCTTTGATTTATTGTACCCCAGTTATGGGGATACCTACCCCACTTATCTGGGCGCTATTGGGATGACATACGAGCAGGCGGGCAATGGCCGCGCAGGATTGGGTATTTTAAATGATGAAGGCGTGGAGTTAACTTTGGTTGACCGTGCTGCGCATCATACCACAACAGGACTCTCTACAGTGGAAATATCCTCAAAAAATGCCCTAAAACTCAATAAAGAATTCAAATCGTATTTCCGTACCCCTCAACCATTGCAAAACTATATTTTGCAAGGTAATCCAGATAAAATTCGTGCCCTCATTCAACTTTTGGACCGCCATGAGATTCAGTATGGTTTTGCCAACGCTCAAAGCGTTAAGGGTTGGGATTACAAATCACAAAAAATTGAACAGCGCAACGTTTCTGGTGCATTAGTGGTCAGTACTGATCAGCCTCAAGGGGCTTTAGTTCGTGTTTTGTTGGAAGCTGAGGCTGCACTAGAAGACCCCCTGACTTATGACATTACAGCATGGAGTTTGCCTTATGCTTTTGGCCTTGAATGTTTGGTCAGCGACAAACCCGTAAATACTAACGCAAACAATCCATATCGGGTGCGTCATGAGTTGCCGCTCGAACCCGAGGTAACTGCCGGATTCATCGCCCCTTGGGGGGATATCGCTGATGCCGTATTTATGACGGACCTTTTGAAAAAAGGAATTCGTGTGCGTTTCAGTGAAAAACCACTTTCTTTCAGTGGTAAAAAGTTTCCTCAAGGTAGCTTGGTCATTGCCAAAGGTGATAATGTAAAGCGCAAAGATTTCATTCAAACAGTGCGGCAAGCAGCCAATGAGCACCACAGGCCCATCACTACACTGAGCAGCGGCTTTAGTGACAATGGTGTAGATTTAGGATCTACAGACATTAAACTCATCAACCCTCACCGAATTGCCGTGCTCAAAGGTGATGGGGTTTCTTCACTGAGTTATGGAACGATTTGGCATTTTATGGAGCAAGAATTGCAATACCCATTTACACCAATCAATACGGCTCATTTCTCAGCGAGTACGCTATCTCAATTTGATATTTTAATCATGCCAAGTGGCTACTATTCAAAAATGAAATCAGAGCAACAACTCAATGATTTAAAGAATTGGGTCCGTTCGGGAGGAAAAGTCATTGCCATTGATCAAGCCGTAAATGTCTTCGCCGATAAAGAAGGCTTTGGTTTAAAATCCATTACGACGGAATCCTCAGAGGAACCCAATATGATTCCTTATGGCGATCGCGAACGCCACAGTGTTAAAGATTTAATCACTGGAAGTATTTATAAGGTGAACCTAGACACAACTCATCCGCTTGCCTTTGGCTATACCGGGCCTTACTTCAGTCTCAAGCAAGATGATGATGCTTATTTAAAATTAGACATCGGCTACAACGTAGGCTATTTCGACGGTCCAGCTGAGTCTTATTCAGGGTTTTCTGGAAAGGACGCTCAAGAAAAACTCAATGATAGTTTTGTTTTTGGTGAGTATCCCATCGGGCAAGGGACCATGGTTTATTTGACTGATGATGTTTTGTTCCGTTCATTCTGGGAAAACGGCAAAATGTTTTTTGTCAACAGCCTCTTTATGGTCGACGCCAATGTCTTTATTCTGGACTGATGACTTGATTTTTTAGGGTCAACCAGCGCCCCATATATTTAGAGGCATTTAAAGATTGGTGTTGTAAGATCTGACCCATAAAATAGCGCTGACGATGTAGGCTTAAATCGTCTTTGATGGCCTGAAGACATTTTTGTAACTCAGTAAAGTAGGTTGTTGCAGAAAAATGAGCATTGACGCATTCTATACCCTGTTTTTGAATCTGAGTCCAATGCGCTTTATCGGTATATAATTGCTCGGCTTTGGCAATAAATTCGTCGGCACTTTGTGTAGCTCCGATAAGTGGTTTGTCTTCCAGAAAAAGCCCTTCTGCCCCGATATTTGAGGTAACCGTAGGCAGGCCTAGGCCTATAGATTGCAATACCTTGCCCTTGAGTCCGGCCCCAAAGCGCAGAGGCGCCAGATTCACGCGGTATTTCGATAAGAGCTCAGGGAGTTTATCCACCCAGCCCAAGTCAACGACCGATGGAGATTTGTCCATTAATTGTTTTTGCATTGCCGTCCCATTTGGACCCACTATGTGTAAGGCCGCTTCCGGTAATTGACGATGAATGAATGGCCACAAATAAGTCAATAAATATTTTAAAGAATCGTCATTAGGATCATGCTTTCTGTTCCCGACCCACAAAAAATTAGCCCGATCGGACCAAGACTTATTACCGCAAATAGTAGCTGTGTTTTGGTCTGCCTTTTCTGGCTCCAAAATTAAAGGCAGGTAAAACAGTAAACCTTCGGGCACAGAAAAAGTGCTCTTCAGTAACTCGTATTCGTATTTCGAAATAATCAAACTCAAATCACATCGCCATATACTGGCCAATTCACGCATGCTATATTGGGTAAACAAAGCCTGTTCCCCGCAAGCCGAAGCGTCAAATTCGAGAGGTCTTTCCTTAATGTACTCAGCACGTGCCAATCTTAAAAAATGGCAATCTTCGGTATCCAAAATAGTCAAGGCCTCAGGGCATATCCCTCTAACACGCCATCCGTATTGCTCTTCCGTCATAAATCGATCGAAAACGACGTAATCGGGATTTATGGCCTTAATTTCAACATCGAAACCATCGTCGTTTAAAGCGATTTCTAAGGTTTTGACCTGCGAGTTATCCTCGAAAAACGCTTCGCTGGTTGATTGAGTCGTCGCCAGGTACACTGAGAAATTCAAACGCTCAAAGTGCTCGATGAGTTGGATCATGCGCCAACCCGCGGCCGTAGATTTTGGGTCGGGCCATTGTCGAGCGATAAATAATGCCGTTTTGCTTTGATTACTCATCTCCGAGAGTTAGTTCACTCGGCATCATCAGGGATATTGGCCATGAACTCAAGGCTATCTCTGTTGTTTTATCTGAGTGAGTCGTGGTATTGGCCAGATATAAAAAATCTCGATGCCTGACCAATCGCGGAAAACCAGTAGCACGATCTGAAGACGTTTTAGCGATAGTCAAAAGTGGCCCCTTTTGCCCTTGATTATTGAACCATTGAGCGCGCAAAAGATCCTCTTGGCCTAGAGGTTCAATCCAAGTTACCACAGCAGTATCAGATGAGAGTTGTACCACGTCTACACGACCAATGGCAGCGCCCGAATCCATACGTGTCGGTGGGGTTAAATTTAAATTATGTGTCGGGCTAAATGCCACTTGTACGCGCGGATTATCTTGAGCTCCACTAAACCAAGCTAAAACCAGCTGATCTTCGACAGAATCAATTGACGGGCCATTAACAGGACAACCTGAAATTAGCCAACCGTCCTGGGTGCGCTGCGTCTGATCCCAACCCTTATCGGGATGCCCAGATTTTAATAGTATGTCCCGGTTTTCCTGCTGACTACGCCCCCTATAGGCAATATGAGCACGTCCTTGATTATCGACGGTTATTGCAGTTTGACAGCAGTCACAAACCATTGAATCCACTAAAGATTCTTGGCCCAATACCCCTTGAAAATCGACCGACACTGAGCGTAAGGTCATGGCTGAATACCCCTGCTGATGATGCATGTCATGGAATTCAGTTTGCCCAGATTGAGTCATTGGCACTGTGTTGCGTCCATCTAACCAGCTGATTAAAAATTCATCTTGACTGGGGGCAATCGATACAAATCCGTGTTCCGCCTTTATAGTATCGCGGTGCAATTTCTTGGGTTGTGTCCAAGAAGAGAGACCTCGTTTTAAAGTATAATAAATATCATAAGTATAGGTCCCTACATCTGATTTTTGCAAAAAAGTGGCTATTAAAGTGTCCTTAACGGCCGAAAATTGAGGAAAATCAGCCCAATTAATAAACCAATCATCTCCTTGAGCGATGACCTGTGGTGCTGACCAACGATTTTGATCCCAAACGCAATACATCAATTGAGCCCCGGAATCATGGCGTTGGATCCAGCTTAAATAAAGTTTTGAACCATCTGAAAACAGATTTGGGGTAGTTGTATTTGCTGCTTGCTGCCAAGGACCTTTTTCTAAAATCACACCTTGGTGGGCAAGCGTATCGTTTGAATAGCGAGGATAATTTACTGTTGTATTCGATTCAATTTCAGTTTTGGTAGTATTTTGATTTTGGCAGGAGATGACCACGCCAAAAAATAGAATCAAAATAATACGCAGCCAAGTCATATCAATCGATTACTTTGGCGTACAGATCAAAATCTTCAGCATCGGTAATGCTTACTTTGTAAAAATCGCCTTGCCGCAAATACCCCGCTTTAGCAGAAATTAGTACTTCATTGTCCACGTCCGGACTGTCAAACTCAGTGCGTCCTACATAGTATTCACCTTCTTTTCGGTCGATCACTACGCGGTATTCTTTGCCGATTTTTTCTTGGTTCAGGGCCCATGATATATCGGACTGCAGGGCCATAATTTCATTGGCACGTGCCATCTTCACCTCATCGGGCACATCATCTACTAGATTGAAGGCGTGTGTATTTTCTTCGTGGGAATAAGTAAAGCAACCCAAACGGTCAAACTTAGTGTCTTTGACCCATTGCTTGAGCAAATCGAAATCCTCCTGAGTTTCTCCTGGGTAACCCACAATCAAGGTCGTGCGAATCGTCATACCTGGCACGCGATTGCGGAATTCTCTGATTAAGGCATTGGTCTTTTCCTGTGTCGTTCCACGGCGCATTGATTTGAGTATTGGATCTGAAATGTGCTGTAGTGGAATATCTATATAATTACAAATCTTTGGCTGCTGCTGCATTAAATCCAAAACCTCAAGCGGAAAACCTGAAGGGAACGCATAATGCAGTCTAATCCACTCAATGCCATCGACCTGAACAAGGGCTTCAAGCAATTCTTTTAGCGCCCTTTTTTTATAGAGGTCCAGACCGTAATAAGTGAGGTCCTGAGCAATCAGAATCAGTTCCTTGACTCCATCGGCAGCCAGCTTGTTTGCTTCAACCACCAAGTCTTCGATGGATTTGCTTTTATGCGTCCCGCGCATGAGCGGAATGGCACAAAAAGAGCAAGGTCGATCACAACCCTCTGCGATCTTTAGGTAGGCATAATTTTTTGGGGTGGTGGTCAATCGCTCACCGATGAGCTCATGTTTGTAATCTGCACCGAGTGCCGCCAAAAGACTCGGGAGTTCCGTAGTCCCGAAATACTGGTCTACATCGGGAATTTCTTTAATCAAATCTGGCTTATAGCGTTCTGACAAACAACCAGTTACAAAAACCTTTTCAACGAGTCCCTCTTGTTTTTTTTGGACGTAGGACAAAATCGTATTGACCGATTCTTCTTTGGCATTATCGATAAAACCACAAGTATTGATCACGACAACCTCTCCTTCCTGCTCGTGAACTACCTCTTTATTATTGGCGCGCAGTTGCCCCATCAGCACCTCGCTGTCATATACGTTTTTAGAGCACCCTAAGGTCACGACATTAATGGTGTGTTTTTTATTGCTTTTAGTGCGCATAATATAGAGTGTATGCCTTAGTTAATTTTAAAAAATGAGTCGACAAATTCTTTCTTGTCGAACACTTGGAGGTCATCAATACCCTCTCCTACCCCAATATAACGCACGGGAATATTGAATTGATCACTTATACCAATCACCACGCCACCTTTGGCTGTACCGTCGAGTTTGGTTATGGCCAAAGCCGTGACCTCTGTCGCTGCGGTGAATTGCTTGGCCTGTTCAAAAGCATTTTGACCAGTAGAACCATCGAGGACTAACATGACTTCGTGCGGAGCATCTGTGACGACGCGATCCATGACTCTTTTAATTTTCGAAAGCTCATTCATTAAATTGACCTTATTGTGCAGACGACCGGCAGTATCTACCAAAACCACATCAGCATTTTGCTGTTTGGCGTAGGTCAAGGCATCAAAGGCCACACTGGCTGGATCACTGCCCATTTTTTGTTTGACAATATCGGTTTGGGTTCTGTCGGCCCAAATTTGTAATTGATCTATAGCCGCGGCGCGAAAAGTATCTGCAGCCCCTAAAACAACTTTGAGGCCTTGGGCTTTATATTGAGCCGCTAATTTACCGATGGTTGTGGTCTTGCCCACACCATTAACCCCGACAATCATAATAACAAAGGGCTTTTTCTCTGTATCAATAAAAACCCCGTTGTCGCCGGTGGCCTGAGATTCTTGATCCTGCAATAGAGCGGCGATTTCCTCGCGTAAAATACGCTGCAATTCATCGGTACCTAAATACTTGTCACGGGCGACACGCTCTTCGATGCGCTCAATTATCTTTAAGGTCGTCGCCACGCCAACATCACTGGCAATCAAAACCTCCTCTAGTTCATCGAGTACTGAATCATCGACTTTACTTTTGCCCACTACGGCTTTAGAAAGCTTATCAAAAAAGGACTTTTTTGAAGTTGCTAAACCTTCATCGAGTTTCTCTTTTTTTTCCTTATTGAATAGCTGTTTGAACAGTCCCATAAATATTTGTTTAAGCCTCAACCGAACATTGCGGCATGCCCCGATAAAATTACGCGGGATTCACTGACTTTGCAAATGTCTTTAGGTCAAAAAAAAAGGCCACTAAAAAGTGGCCTGTATTGGTTTGAATGCGTTATTGTTTGTTCATCCAATCGTTTACTAACTCAGGAGACATAATCGCCTCAACAAAAGTATAGGCACCTGTTTTGGGTGATTTTACCATTTTAATGGCTTTGGTCAAACGCTTTGACCCGGTCTGAAGTGATGCAACTGATTTCTTTGCCATAACGCGTCTTATTTAATTTCTTTATGAACCGTCATTCTCTTCAGAATAGGATTGAATTTCATCAATTCCATACGGTCTGGAGTGTTTTTCTTGTTCTTGGTGGTGATGTATCGAGAAGTTCCTGGCAGACCACTTTCTTTGTGCTCTGTACATTCTAGGATAACTTGAACTCTATTGCCTTTCTTTGCCATGATCTTTACTAATTATAGGGTTGGCCGATTACTTGTTAAGAAAACCGTTTTCACGCGCTTCTTTTAGCACCGCTGAAATTCCTTTTTTGTTGATGGTTTTCAAGGCAGAGGTAGAAACTTTTAAAGTAATCCACTTGTCCTCTTCTGGAATATAAAAGCGTTTTTTAACCAAATTGGCGTTAAATTTACGCTTGGTCTTGTTCATGGCATGAGATACATTGTTCCCAACCATTGCTTTTTTTCCGGTAAGCTCACAAACTCTAGACATCGCTTGAACTTTTAAATTTTTTTAAACAGGCTGCAAATTTAGGAAAATTAATTTGCTCATACAACAAATGATTTTCAGTTTTTAGAAATTTCTTTTAGCAACAATTCCAAAGCCTTATCTACCGCTTTTTGTATGATGCGTTCTCGGGCTTTCCCAAAGATAAATTCTTCATTCATCACACCCTGAGGTCCTGCAATGGCAATGCATACCCGTCCGACTTCTCCTTGACCATCACCTTTGGTTGGTCCTGCAATACCTGTGGTAGCTACCACATAATCTGCACCGAGCTTTTTTTGTCCGCCTAAGGCCAAAGCCTCTGCAATTTCTGGACTCACCGTAGAATACTTTTGAATTTGCTCAGCATTAACACCCAGTAAACTTGTTTTTAATCCAGTATCGTAGGGAATAATTGCTCCTTTAAAATAGGCAGAGGCGCCGGCCAATTCCGTGATTTGTTGTGCAATGTTTCCTCCGGTACAACTTTCTACAGTCCCAAGACTTAATCCTTTTTGAACGAGTTGGTCCGCGATCTGTGCGACCATTGAAGTTTGCCCTTCAAATCCTACCGCAATATCAGCAAGCATTTCATGCAATTCATCCATCAGCTTATCTATGGTCTGATGCAATAATTCTTCTTGTTTATGCGCCGCCGAAAGTCGGATGCGCACCTTACCAAATGACGGCAAATAGGCCAGTTTAATCCATGAAGGTAATCGCTCAGCCCACTGGTCGATACGATCAGCAATCGAGCTCTCCCCGAGTCCATAGGTCATCAATGTCTTGTGATAAATAAAGGGACGATCAAAGTGCTGAATCAGTCTGGGTAACACTTCCTCTCGCATGAGGTATTTCATCTCAAAGGGCACTCCAGGCATTGCCACAAAGATCGTTTGGTCTTTCTGCATCCAAAGGCCCGGTGCTGTTCCATAAGCGTTGTGCAACACAACCGCTTTGGAAGGAACCATTGCTTGATTTAAATTTTGATCCGAAGGTGCTTTTTGGATATACGTCTCAAATAAATGCTGCACGTGTTTTCTCGTGGGTTCATGCACGATATAATCGTCTTGAAAAAACTCTAAAAAACAAGATTTAGTAATGTCGTCTTTTGTCGGACCAAGGCCGCCTGTAATCAATACCAAAGAAACTCTATTGGCCGCCTGCTCAAGGGCCGTTAGAATATGCGTGCGCTCATCGTGAACTGAGGTTATTTGATGCACCTCAATACCGACATCGTTCAATACTTTGCACAAATAAGTACTGTTAGTGTCTACAATTTGACCGATTAGAATTTCATCACCGATGGTGATAATTTCAGCGAGCATCTAGAGGTTGAAATCTTTGCGCAACGCGCTAAAAACAGCTTGAAGTACCTGATCAACTTCATCTACCAAAGGTTGAACGGCATCAATATCTTTGGCAGAACGAGACCAGGTCTCAATGGAGCGTATGTTTTTCATTAAATCCACACCAAACATTTCAATATTTGGTTTCATCTTGTGCGCAAAGCCATAAGCGCGCTTGCGATCGCCTTCCGCTACAGCAGCCTTTAGCCCCTCAAGATCAGGTGGAATTTCATCTAAAAAAGTTTGCACCACAACGGCAATGAATTCGGGATCATCTCCCATTACTTCTTTTAAATTATCAATAGAATAAACACTCATCTACTTAACTTTTAAGGAGAAAAACTCCTGGTTATTGACAAACCCCACCAAATGATCACCATGGGATACAGGACCCACCCCAGAAGGCGTACCGGTAAAGATAATATCTCCGATCTTTAAAGTAAAATATTTTGAAATATATTCAATCAGCTCATCAATTTTCCACAGCATGTCCTGCGTATTTCCTCGTTGCACTGTTTGCCCGTTTTTTTGCATCGAAAAATCTAGTGCCTCGAGGTTGCCCAAAGTTTTCTTATCGACAAATTGGCCGATCATCGCCGAACCATCAAATGCCTTGGCACGTTCCCATGGGAGACCTTTGGTCTTAAGTTCGGTCTGAAGATCACGTGCTGTAAAATCAATACCAAGACCTATTTCACTGTAATAATCGGGTGCAAAATTTCGATCGATGTGCTTGCCTATTTTGTTAATCTTAACCAGCAACTCAACCTCATAGTGAATATCCGAGGAAAATGTCGGTATGATAATGGGATTATTCTTTAGGATCACTGCTGAGTCCGGCTTCATAAATAAGACAGGTTGCTCAGGACGATTATTGTCTAACTCCTTAATATGGTCTGCATAATTGCGACCGACACAAATTATTTTCATTGATCGGATTTTGTATTTAAGGATCTGAGTTTGATTTGAGTCAATACTTTTTTAGTGTAGCGCGGAAAATCGGCATTTAAAAGCCATCCAAAATAACCCGGCTCTTGCTCAAGTACCTGAGCCACCGGTGTTCCCTTATGTTTGCCAAAGGCGAAAATTTCTTCACCATGTTCATTATACTGAATATGGCCAGAAAAATCAGCAAACTTTTTGTGCGCACTAAACTCGGCAAGTGAGGCCACATCGGATCCCAGTTCCGGATAACGCTCGAGTTGTGCTTGAAGCACCTCAAAGGTAGCCAGAGTATCCGCCTCTGCACTATGGGCTTGTTCCAAGTCTTTGCCACAATAAAATTTATAGGCGGCAGTCAAAGTGCGTTTTTCCATTTTATGAAAAATGGTTTGCACATCTATGGCGGCACACTTGCGCAAATCGATATCGATATCTGCCCGTAGAAGTTCCTCTGCTAATAGAGGTATGTCGAATCTGTTGCTGTTAAATCCTGCCAAATCACAGTCCTTAATCATTTGGACGACTTTTGGCGCCAAAGTCTTGAAAATGGGTTCATTGGCCACCATTTCATCATTAATTCCATGAATTTCAGTAGCCTGAAAAGGAATCGGCTGTTCGGGATTCACCCGCCATGTCACTGATTCTTTATTGCCATTGGGCCAAACTTTCAATATTGAAATCTCGACAATACGGTCCGTTGCCACTTGAACCCCCGTAGTTTCGAGGTCAAAAAAACATATTGGTTTATTGAGTGTCAACGCCATTTTGTCTTATGCTTCACGCTGGGTGTCCCAAGCCTCGAGATAGTCCGCAACTCGTTTTGCAAACATACCTCCAAGGGCGCCATTAACCACGCGATGGTCATAACTATGAGATAAATACATTTTGTAGCGAATCCCTATAAAATCACCTTCACTGGTTTCGATTACCGCCGGCACTTTGCGAATCGCCCCGAGCGCGAGGATCCCCACCTGTGGTTGATTGATAATGGGTGTGCCCATAATACTGCCAAAGTTGCCTACGTTTGTTACGGTATAGGTCCCTCCAGCGATTTCATCAGGTTTTAATTTATTGGCTCGAGCGCGTTGGGCCAAATCATTGACCGCTTTACTCATGCCCACTAAATTCAGCTGATCAGCATTTTTAATGACAGGAACAATTAAGTTGCCATCATCAAGCGCAGCAGCCATTCCTAGGTTAATCGAGCGATGCTTTATGATTTTATCCCCGTCCACAGAGATGTTCATCATCGGGAAGTCTTTTAATGCCCGTGCAACAGCTTCCAAAAATATTGGTGTAAAAGTGAGTTTCTCACCTTCACGAGCCTCATAAGATTTCTTAACCCGCTCACGCCATTGCCAAATCTTAGTAACATCGCATTCGACAAAACTCTGAACATGGGCCGAAGTGGAGACACTAGCAGTCATATGATGTGCGATGAGTTTACCCATACGCGTCATCTCGATTATTTCATCTCCTTGCTGTAAGGGTAGAGCTTGAGGTTTAACGGTAGTCTCGTGTTGTTTTGATGGGACCCAAGCCGATATTCGCCCTTGAACAGGAGTGGCTTGTGGTGCTGTGTTTGATGCAGAAGCTGTCGTAGGTAAGGCAGATACTGTAGGGGCAATAGCACCGGAAGAGCGCTGGGCCACATAGGCCAAAATATCTGATTTGGTAACGCGACCATCCTTACCTGAACCGCTTAGTTCATCTAATTCTTGTTGACTGATGCCCTCTTGCTGGGCAATGTTACGCACCAAAGGCGAATAAAAACGTCCCTCACTGCTGGACACTTTGCTTTCATTTGCCTCGCTAGATTGTGCAAGAGGCTGACTTACCGCCTCGAGGACCTCAGGTGAAACTTCAGGCGCCGGGTTAGCTTGAGATTGAGGGGTTTGCTGTGTTGCTGGATCTTGATCTGCAGCGGAAGCTTGATCTGTTTCAATAACTGCTAAAACCGCGCCTACTTCCACCACATCATCCACCGAGAATAATTGCTCTACCAAAGTTCCTGAAACCTCACTTGGCACCTCACTGTCCACTTTATCGGTGGCAATTTCTAAAACGGGTTCATCCATATCTATGGTATCCCCTACGTTTTTTAACCAGTTAGTGATGGTCGCTTCAGCAACACTTTCGCCCATTTTGGGCAATCTTAACTCAAATCTAGCCATAGGTCGGCGGTGGTCTTTAATTTTTGCAAAATTAACGAAAATATCAGGTTTTTATTGAATATTTTACAATTCCTTTGGCATCAAATACTGGCGAAAAAGAGATTGCAAATCCTTCTAATCAACCAAGACTCGACTTCGGGCTAAAGTCAAAGCCTGCCCATGAGCATCACTTGAATCACTCCCGATGAGTAAATACTTCTTTGGGTGCCATACTCTAAATCGCTGACCAAATTCAGTACCCACAGTCATTAATCCGATAATTTCTTTGTAAGGCATACTCGCCCTGTCAAACACCACAAAGGCGTTTTTTGGTGGATTTTTTAAAAATTTTTCCGGGCTTTGTATCTCAAACTCCTTATTGTGAATCACATGCGCTTTTTGTCGCAACCAAAACTCAAGTGCCGGCAAAGGTTCTTTAGCCGCACTGATATAGATGACCGCCTCCGGGGACCAATCACTATGGACACTGTGCTTTGGCCAAAAGTCGCGCCACCATATCAGTAATTGAGCCAAAATCGAAACCGCAAAGACTTTGATTTTGCGCTCTGAGAAATGAGTTTTGTAAAAATGAACCATAGCCCCGTAAAATCGCTCGAGATATTGACGGTTTTTTTGGGTGCTTTCTCCTTTGTAGTGGATTATTTTACACTGCCCTAAATAGTAATTTTGTTTGCCTTTTTTTAGGAGTTTGTAGCAAAAATCAATGTCCTCGCCAAACATAAAGTAATGCTCATCAAACCCCCCGACACTCATATAATCTGCCTTTTTCAACAACAAAAAAGCTCCAGCCAATATGTCCACCGGGCCATTATTATTTTGACCAAGAGCATCCTGATAATAGACCCCGTTTTGGCCGCCAAAACCCAATAACTTTTTCAGGCTTCCCAGCGGTGTAGGCAGCACTCGTTTGCACTCGGGTAAAAAACTGCCCCTGCCATCAATAAATTGAGTCCCAACGGCACCCAAATTAGTTTTGTCCTTGACTTCATTCAAAAGAGACTTAAACACCTCTTCTCCCACCACCGTATCCGGATTGAGAATACAAAGGTATTTGCCTTGCGCCTTTTTTACGGCCTGATTATAGGCTTTTGCAAACCCAATATTTTCCTGATTAGACATTAGAATGACCTGAGGAAAATCTTCTCGAATCAGCTCAATTGTGCCGTCATTGGAAGCATTGTCCACAAGGATAACTTCCGCTGCTGAACCTTCAGTAGCAGCCAATACAGAATCGATGCACTGCCATACATAGGGACGTACATTGTAACTCAGTATGATTACAGACAGTTCCAAAGGCTTGATCAGTTCTGTTTAAACGAGGCTTCAAATGGGATACGATGCACAATGCTGCGTCCCAGAGTGACCTCATCGGCATATTCCAATTCATCGCCCACGGCAATACCGCGCGCAATGGTAGTCATCACCACATCAGTGTCTTCAATTTGTTTAAAAATATAGAAGTTAGTTGTATCACCCTCCATGGTAGAACTCAACGCAAAAATTAGTTCTTTTATTTCTTTGGAGCGCACCTTTTGCACCAAAGATGCTATGGTCAAATCGTGTGGCCCAATACCATCCATGGGCGAAATTTTACCCCCCAAAACATGGTATACTCCCTTAAATTGACTGGTATTTTCTATCGCCATAACATCACGTATGTCTTCCACTACGCAAACCAGAGATTTATCCCGATTGACATTGGCGCAAATATCACAAAGTGGGAGATCAGAGATGTTGTGGCATTGTTTGCAGAATTGACTTTGTTCGCGTAACTCAGTCAAGGCCTGACTCAAGGCCATGGTGCGGGCGCTCGGCTGTTTGAGCAAATGCAAGACTAGGCGCAGGGCAGTGCGCTTCCCGATTCCGGGTAACAATGCCATCTCATCCACAGCCCTAGCCAATAATTTTGAAGAAAAATCCATGTCCTGGCTTTATTCAATACTGAATTTTTTAGTGACTTGACCATTTCGGCCGCTGAGTCTCAAAACATAAAGTCCAGAGGAAAATGCGGTCAAATCTATATTGTATTGTTTTTCTAACAGGACAGCAGGTTCATTATAAAGCAATTTGCCTTGTAAATCAAAAATCTGAATACTCATTAATTCAGGGGTATCGATTATAAGACTTAAATAATCTTTGGCAGGCACTGGAGCAATACGCACACTGGTTTTCTGAAAATCTTCAATACCCACCACATAGCCATATTTGGTTGAAGCCCAAAGCCCACGACCATAGGTGCCCGCATAAATTTTTCCATTGGCTTGATTTATTTCTAACTCACTCACGATAACGTTGGGTAAATTAGTCATAAAGGGTTGCCATTCATTAAAGGTATCGTCAATATAATAGACCCCGTAATCCATGCCCAGGTACAAACCATTGCTGCCATTGTCATCCCAAACCACAGTAAGGGCACTAAAATCAGGTAAATTAAGGGTCAGTGAAGTCCAAGTTTGGCCTCCGTCCTCTGACACACGCACTTTTGCTGTACCGGTAACCGCTACTGCCACACGCATGGGATTTGTTGGGTGAATAGCGATAGAGTTTACACCGCCCGGAGGGGTCATAGTTTGCCAATCCGTAGCCCCACCATCCATGGTTCGGTATAGCTGTGCGCCTCTCGATGCATATATTATCTGATTGTCAGAAGCGGCAATTTTCATTTGGCTGAGATCGCCGCCAAAATCTTGAGAAATGGGCATCCAATTCCCTCCTTTATTCAAACTTTTAAATACCTGTTCAAAGGCACAATAAATGGTGTTTTGAACTGATGGGTCTTGCTCAAATGGCGAAACCCATGCCCCGGATCCTGAACCAGGTTCTGGAAGATTCAGTAAGGTTGTCCCTCCATTTTCTGTTCGGTACATTCCGCCAAACTGAATCATACCGTACAAAAGTGCAGGATTGTCTTTATCGACAAATCCTTCCATACCATCAGCCCCAATCCAATCGATCCATTGATCAGTTTGGGCGCTGTAGAAGGAAGTTCCGTTGTCTTGAGAACCGCCTGTGACCACCACATCTGGTGTTTGAGAAACACCAATTTTATAAAATTGTCTGATGCCCAGTCCCGTGGAAAGGTCTGTGTAATAATCCGCAGAAATTTCGGTGGTATTCGAGGCCTTAAAGATGCCGCCATCCGTGCCGACATACAAGGTGGTGCCGATAAATTCTAAAATATCAACATCGGCATGGCAATAACCTATGCCGGCATTGGATGCATTTCCAGGCACCCAATCTGAACTAATTTCAAAAGTAACTCCGCCATCTAATGAGCGCCAGGTCAAGACCCCTGCGATATGCACTTCATTCACATCATTTGGATTAACGGTAATGTCCATATCCCTTGGGGCCTGTCCCCCTGGATCAAATCCAGCAGTGTCGTAACCAAAATAATTGCGTCCAGTATGGTCCAATTGCGTAAAGGTAAATGCAGCGTTGTCCGACTTATAAAGTCCGCCAAAACTACCTCCATTGGCCTCAATAACATAGACTACCTCTGGCGCGCTAGCAGAAATACCAATCATTTTAGGCTCATTATTAGGCATGTCCTGATGAGTGATAAACGTCTCGCCACCATCAGTAGACACGTGAAATTTTAATCCTGAAGCATAGATCACCTGAGGATCGCCAGGTTTAAACTCAACATCGTAGCCTCGGTTTTCATTAGTCAGCACTTGATCCCAGGCAAAACCACCATTTGTGGAACGATAAATTCCCTGGTTTTGCGCAGAGGCAAAAAGAATGAGTGAATTTGTAGGATGAATCAATATTTTATTGACTACACTGTTGCCGATTTGCCCTACATTAGTCCAAGTCCCACCGGCATCTTGAGAACGAAAAATAAGACCAGAGGTAGATCCAAAAAAATAAGTATCAGGATCCGAAGGGTCTATGGCCACTGAATAGACTTTAATATTCGATAAATAATCAGTTAAGGGTACCCAAGTCTGGCCACCATTATAAGTGCGCCAAACACCACCAGTTTCACCTCCTACAATAATATGTTGATCATTGTCCTGTTGCACAGAAATTCCAGTGACGCGACCCACACCTGGACTCCAATGGGTGGTTGCGTTCCAATAAGTAGGACCCATTTCTTCCCAGAAGTCGAACATATTTGCACGGCTTGTTGCTGTATCGTTTAAATAGGCCTCATATGCTTGCATATCAGAAATACGCTGGAGTGTATTTGGCAGATAGCCATGCTGATCTTGCAATCGCTCAGCCATGTATAACCAGCGCTGATAAGGAAAATATCCAGAACCTTTACCCAGGTCTTTACCCTCAAAATAGGCCTCAGCTTCAGCCTTAATTTCAGCTACAGTGTACTGCCCCGAGTCAATCATATCGAGATAATTCTGGGCGTTTATCCAGCCAGAAAACACTAAGGATAGGACAATAATTAAATATGATTTTTTCATGTAATTAGCGATTCAGCGTGAGTATTTATTGGCTTAAAAGTATGAAAAATATAACGCCAAGGCCACGATTCTTTGTAATTTTAAACTGATCAAAAAACAAGACCATGACCCCTAGTGCAATACTCATAACGATACTTGGTTACTTTAGCTTATTGATGCTGATAAGCTGGCGCACTGGACGTGACGATAGCAACGAAGTATTCTTTATTGGGGCTAAAACCTCCCCCTGGTATGTGGTGGCCTTCGGGATGATCGGCGCCTCTTTGAGCGGTGTCACATTTATTTCAGTGCCTGGATGGGTGGGCGGATCTCAATTCGCGTATTTTCAAGTGGTATTGGGATACTTAGTGGGTTATTGGGTGGTCGCACTGGTTTTACTGCCGGTATACTACAGACAAAATGTTACTTCTATTTACCAGTATTTGGAAACTCGATTTGGCTGGATGAGTTATAAAACCGGGGCCTTTTACTTTTTTATATCGAGGGTTTTAGGTGCAGCCTTTAGACTTTTTCTTGTCGCTCTTGTCCTTCAGCAATTCGTCTTTAGTGCCCTAGGCGTTAGTTTTGAATGGACCGTGGTGATCTCCATTTTACTGATCTGGGTCTACACTTACCGTGGAGGAATTAAAACTATTGTTTGGACCGATACGCTGCAAACTGGATTTATGATTGCTGCTGTTGTCCTGGCCATAGGACTGATATTGAAAGAAATGAATTGGAGTTTCGCAGCATTGCTCACTTCTGAATCCTTTGAACAATACAACCAAATCTTGGTTTTGGACCAATGGCAGGCCAAATCATATTTCTGGAAATCATTTATCGGCGGAGCGTTCATTACCATTTGTATGACTGGACTGGATCAAGACATGATGCAAAAAAACTTGAGTTGCCGCAATTTAAAAGAGGCACAAAAAAATATGTTGAGCTTCAGTGTGGTACTCACCCTAGTCACTTTTATCTTTATGATTTTAGGGGCACTATTGTTTATGTACGCCGGGGCAAATCACATCGAAATCCCATTGATGGACGGCAAACCTAAAACGGACTTATTGTTTCCTGAAATTGCCCTAAATAGTGGTTTAGGACCTGTACTGGGTATTGTATTTTTGCTGGGACTGATTGCCGCTGCCTATTCAAGCGCCGACAGTGCACTTACGGCATTGACAACAAGCTTTTGTATTGATTTTTTAAGCCTCAATCAGAAAGCTGAAAAACTACAAAAAACAATCCGTAAGCAAGTACACATTGGCATGAGTGTCCTGTTGATTTTGGTGATCATTGCCTATAAATACATACTGTCCAGCAATGTTATTGACAGCTTACTGACTGTAGCCGGCTATACTTACGGTCCCCTACTTGGCCTATTTGCCTTTGGTATTTTGACCACACATCAGGTTAAGGATCGTTATGTTTTTTGGGTCAGTCTTGCTTCGGTGGTTCTAATCACATTTATTGGGCAAATTGATCCCAAATATTTCGGTGGCTATGTGATCGGCTATGAATTATTGCCCCTCAATGGAATTATAACTTTTCTAGGCCTTTGGCTAATTCGTAAAAAACATTAGAGCGCAGAAGCACGCGAGCATTGAAGCACCCGAGGATCAAAGCCTTCGAGCATAAAAGCCTTCAAGGGAAAAAACGCACAAATATCGAGTCACTTGAGCAAAGAAGCACGCTAGGATAAAAGGCTCGAGCGAGGAAAACCCTGAGTAAAAACAAACTACTGAAGTCCTTAATAATGAGTTGGATATGGGCCAAAATAAAGCTGAGGTGCTTGCAGCACCTCAGCTTAAACAACCTAACCAATAAAATAATAGATTGAAGAATAGATCTTCTTCATAGCAATTCCATTATTCTTTTGCTAAAGTATAAAATGTTTAATGATTTACCAAAAAAATTAAACAAAATTTTTTCTGACAAGGTGTCACCCTTTAAAAAGTGGTATTCTATTTGCCTTAACACCCCTAAATAATCATAAATAAATTGACCATGAACAAAGGAACGATTAATGTATCTGTGGATAATATCTTTCCACTGATCAAAAAATTTCTTTACAGCGATCACGAAATTTTTCTCCGCGAATTGATCTCTAATGCAACCGATGCAACGCTTAAATTAAAGCATTTAAGCAGTATCGGTGAAGCACAAACCGAGTATGGCAACCCGACTATTGAGGTTAAAGTCAATAAAAAGAAGAAAACCTTGCACATCATTGACCAAGGTATTGGGATGACTCAAGAGGAGGTTCAAAAATACATTAATGAAATTGCCTTTTCCGGAGCTGAGGAGTTTCTTGAAAAATACAAAGACAAAAAAGCAGATGAAGCCGGTATTATCGGTCATTTTGGCTTAGGATTTTACTCTGCCTTTATGGTAGCGAGTAAGGTTGAAATCATTACCAAAAGTTATAAAGACGAACCAGCAGCCCATTGGACTTGTGACGGATCGCCAAATTATACCTTAGAGGAACACAATAAAAGCGAGCGTGGTACAGAAATCATCTTGCACATCAGCGATGAAGAAAAAGATTTCTTGGAAGAGTCTAAAATTCGTTCGCTACTGGGGAAATACAATAAGTTTATGCCAATCCCAATCAAGTTTGGCAAAAAAACTGAAACCTTACCAAAACCAGAAGGCGCTAAAGATTCTGATCCTGCACCGACTAAGGAGGTAGATGACATCATCAATAACCCGACTCCGGCTTGGACTAAAACACCTACGGATCTCAAAGATCAAGATTACAAATCCTTCTATCGCGAATTGTATCCCATGCAATTTGAGGAACCTTTGTTTCACATCCACTTGAATGTTGACTATCCTTTTAACTTGACAGGGATTCTTTACTTCCCAAAAATGTCTCCGGACATGAACATGCAAAAGGATCGCATACAGCTTTATCAAAATCAAGTTTTTGTTACCGATAATGTAGAAGGAATCGTTCCAGAATTTTTAACCATGCTGCGCGGGGTCATCGACAGTCCTGACATTCCACTCAATGTTTCTCGAAGCTATTTACAAGCAGATGGAGCCGTCAAAAAGATCTCGAGTTATATCACGCGCAAAGTTGCGGACAAACTCAAGAGCCTGTTTAATGAAAATCGAGAGGATTTTAGTGCCAAATGGGAGGACATCAAAGTAGTAATTGAATACGGAATGCTTACCGAAGAAAAATTCTTTGAAAAGGCCGAGAGTTTTTACCTCTACCCTACAGTCGACGGTGCATTTCTTACTTACGATGAGCTCAAAGAAAAATGCACTGCCTTGCAGACCGATAAAGACGGAAAATTAATTTATCTATATGCATCAGATAAAGACGCCCAGCACAGTTATATCGAAGGGGCCAAAGCAAAAGGCTATGAAGTACTTTTGATGAATACCCCAATCGTGGGTCATTTACTTCAGAAGTTAGAAGGCAGCAAAGAGAACATTAGTTTTGTACGCGTGGATAGTGACTCAATCGACAATTTGATTAAAAAAGAGGACACCACCCCTTCAAAACTGAGTGAAGATGAAAAAACAGTGCTTAAAGAACGTCTGGAGTCAGTGATTCCGACAAGCACTTACACTGTTCAAATGGAATCCTTAGACAGCAGTTCAAGTCCATTTATGATCACGGAACCAGAATTTATGCGTCGCATGAAAGAAATGCAGCAAACTGGTGGCGGAGGAATGTTCGGAATGGGACAAATGCCTGAGATGTATAATTTAGTCATCAACACAAATCACGAATTAATTCAAAAGATTGTTGAGACCAAAACACAAGCGAAACAAGAACGCCTTATCAAACAAGGTTTTGATTTAGCTAAATTGAGTAAAAATTTGCTTAAAGGACAGGACTTGACACAGTTCATTAACCGCAGTTTTGACTTGATTAAATAAACCTTGAGTTAATGCGTATTTAATCTTGCAAACACATAATACCCCCGTTATGATCGGGGGTATTTTTTTATCTTCACAAAAAAATATCATGTTTCCTTGGCATCAATACTTACTCGGTTTAATTCTGATTGTCGCCGGTTTTTTTCACGTCCAAAAACCCAAGATATTTCTGTCTATCATGCCGGGCTATTTGCCAGCCCATAAACTTTTAGTACTACTCAGTGGTATTGCAGAAATGGTCCTGGGCCTTATGCTCGTGACTGCCGAGGGACAAAGTATTGCAGCAGCATTGACAGGGGCCATGTTCGTGGTTTATTTACCCATTCATTGGTCCATGATTAGCAACCCTCCTAAATGGTTTAAATGGCACAAGGGGTTTCTATGGCTGCGACTGCTCCTTCAATTCGGCCTCATATATTGGTCCGCCCAATATCTATAGTTTTGCTTTAGTTCTTAACCCAAAACCTCATTGAGCAAAGCCGCAAGGCGCAACCCAGCCTGCTGTAATTGGCTTCGTATTACATTTGTATACCTGTAGGCGTAAGGATAACTGAGTTTCTGATCAGGCTCAGTGTGCTGATAAATATCCAGACAAAGCGCTCTACTTTGGTTCACCCAATCCATTAGCGAAGACTCCTCAATAGCTTTAATTTGCCCTTTTCCTAATCGATCCTGATTCTCTACAAGTTCGGTGTAAGACATGTTGTAATGCTCTATGAGCTGAGTGTCCCACAGGCGATGCAAATTTGTGGACTCATTAAACCATTTAACATAAAATCGATTCCCTCCTCGATCCTCCGCTTGACCGACGTGCAATGGCTGATGTAAGTCACCAACAAAATGCACCAGCATTTTGAGATAGAAAGCGCGCTCCTCTCTGGGCTTGCTGTCATCTTTGAGCACAGAAATGCAGTACTCTATACCCTGAACAACATCACCCTCTTCACTAACTGGATGATCCCCATAAGCACTGTCAAAAGGAAAATTCACATAATGCCAAGGCACAAACTTATCGTATTGCGCGTCACTGCGAATTTCATCAGCGTATGTCGACACAAATGCCAAAGACTGACCTTGTAAAAGCTCATCTACAATTTTTACCACCTTAGGCTTTAGATTAGCTTGGGCAATAGCCCCAACAGTTCTGTGACCGGTTACCCCCCAATCAGGGCTCGACTCAGCAGCAGCAATAGTGGCGCCGACATTAGCAACTGCAGCAATATTCAGTAAGATTAGAAATAGACAATTCAAGGTTGTTTTCATCGTTTATAGATTTATCCACAAATATAAAGGCTTCACTGTGAAATCCTTTTGAATTTAATTAATTTCAAGCTTCCTTTAGGAATTTTCAAATCAACACTCATGATGCTTCGTCAGTTTAATCCCGGGCGCAAACTATTATTTAGCTTGCTATTTGTGACCGGACTTGCTTTTGGCCAAGGGGCCTTCGATTTAAATAAAAACCCTCAAGAAAAACAATCCCTCAGCAGTTCTGAGTTAACAATCAGCCCTCTGATACAAGGGACACTGCTTATGCCTGAGTCTGAATCTAAGCCTCCATTGGTGTTGATCATACCAGGTTCAGGCCCCACAGATCGCAACGGCAATCAGCCGATGATGAGCAATAACTCACTTAAGTTTTTAGCCAAAGGACTTCAAGAACGCGGTATCGCAACTTTCCGTTACGACAAACGCGTCATTCATCAAATACGCCAGGGCAATTTTCAAGAACAAGACGTCCAATTCAATGATTTTATAAATGATGCACGACAAGCCTTAAGCTACTTCAAAGACAGCCCTGCTTTTGATAAAATTTTTATTGCAGGGCATAGCCAAGGTTCACTGGTAGGTATGGTTGCTGCCGAAGAAGGTGCCGACGGATTCATTTCAATCGCAGGAGCTGGTCAAAGCATTGATCAGGTAGTGATAGATCAGCTTTCATTGCAGCTTCCGGGTGCGGTACCAGGCGCTGCTGCTGCCTTTAAAACTTTGAAAGAAACTGGAAGGGTAGATAATTTCCCACAAGAACTCAGCACTATTTTCAGACCGAGTCTTCAGGCTTTTATGTATGAATGGATGAGTTATGATCCCGCAAAGATTTTGGGTGATCTAAATATTCCGGTTTTGATCATCAATGGAACAAGCGACCTACAGGTATCTGAACAAGAAGCCCAGCTGCTTAAAAAAGGGGCGCCAAATGCCGAGTTTAACCTTATTCTGAATATGAATCACGTACTTAAAACCATTGAGGAACAGGGGCTGGCTAATGGGAAAAGCTATAATGATCCCAATTTACCCGTATCCTCAGAACTTCTCAAGGTTATTGATGAATTTGTGAAGAAAAATTCTACTAAATCGCCATAAAGCAGGTAATTTATTGTTGCCGAATTTTGCATCTTTGCACCACAAATAGTTCAAGCATCATGAGAAAATCGGTCATATTATTACTAGTCATTGCAAGCATTTACGGGTGTTCCAACCCAAAAAATAACACCCAAATTAATGGCCGAATAAAAGGGCTGAACAAAGGGGAATTAGTTTTACAAAAAATTGACGACACTACAATAGTTTCTATTGATTCGATGCGCATCTACGAGCGTCCTGAATTCTCATTTTCTCTAGAATTACAGGAACCTGAAGTTCTCTACCTGGCTTTAAAGTTTGACGATAGTGTTACCCCTACTCGCTATTTACCATTTTTTGCAGAACCTGGCTCGCTGGAGATTAAAACAAGTCTTAAAGGCTTTGGCTACGATCAAAAAATCACAGGCTCCCAGAATCAAACCACTTGGGACGAGTTTAAGTTGCTTCAAGGACGCTATAACGACAAGCAGCTTGAATTGATACAAGCAGAATTAACGGCAAGTCAAAACAATAATGCCGCAGAGGTGGATAAAATTCAAAGACAGAGAGAAAAACTTTTACGAGCCCGATACCTGGCGACAGTTAATTTTGCGAAAAATCACAAAGACATGCCACTTGCCCCCTATTTGATGTTGGCTGAAATTCCAGACGTTAATTTAAAATATCACGATACGATCTACAAACTACTCAGCCCAGAAATAAAAAACTCCAAATACGGTAAAGCATTGGAGTTGTTTATGAATCAACAAAAGGATTCGGTATTATAAGGCATTGATTTTATCAATCAAAGCGCGACCACTAGTTTCTAGCTCTTGGTTGATTCCTTTGAAATGCTGTTTTTTATCTTCAACAGAGCGGTCATTCACCTTCTGAATCAGCTCGTCGAATACCTCGATGGCCTCATCGATAATTTTTCCGGATGCTTCAACACCTTTCTCAGGGTTAGTCATCTCCCAAATGTAAACCGCCTCTATGATATCTCCTAGAACGTAGTTAATGTCTTTTTTTAAGTCTCTTTTACTTGACATGGTTAAAAATTTTGAGCAAAAATAATGTTTTTTAGGTCCCTATGGGACAATAACTTCCAAAATCTCAGCACCCGAGGTCTGAACATCAAAGGTTCCCATGGCAGCAGGAATTAATACAGTTTCACCACAATTAAGAGAAACAGAGTGGCCATTGGCAGATGAGAGCTTTGCCTGTCCGGTAACGCACATTAAAACCATAAATGATTCTTCTGGATCTGTAGCCATGGATACCGCTTGGGTAAGCTGCCAAAGCGAAGTTTTAAAATATTCAGAAGCATAGACCAAATTCGCTCTATTGTCTGCGATTTCTTTGGGACGACAAAATACCTGGCTCAAATCATGAAAAACCAAAGCCCGCTCTGCCTGCTCAATGTGTAATTCTCTCAAAGCACCATTGACATCAGGACGATCCCAATCATAAATTCTGTAAGTGACATCCGAGGTCTGTTGGATTTCAGCCAAAACAACCCCACCCCCTATAGCATGTACCAAGCCAGGGGCAATAAAAAAAGCATCCCCAGGCTGAACCGGGACCTCATTTAAAATATCTGTAATCTTACCTTGCTTTAAGGCGGTTTGATATTCTGCAAGGGTGACCTCAGGCTTGAAGCCAATAACTAGCCTCGCCCCGGGGTCTGCCTGCATGACATACCACATCTCAGTTTTTCCAAAGCTATTGTGATACTTTTTGGCAATCGCATCATCAGGATGCAATTGAACGGACAAGTCCTCTTTTGCATCAATAAACTTAAACAACAAAGGGAATTCACCTTGATAAATATCAAAAACCCGTCGGCCCAGTAATTGCGCCCCAAATTTTTCAATGAGTTCGGTCAGGCTTTTCTGCTCTAATCCTTCTTGTTCAATGGCGGACACTTTACTCGGGACACCAGATATCTCCCAACTCTCCCCTAGGCGTTCACCGACTGGCTTGGCAAAGAGTTTGTGCAATTTATCACCACCCCAAACTTTGGAAAATTGTTGCGCCTCAAATTTCAAAAATTCTAAATCCATTATGCCTAATCAATCTTTATAAATCGCTACGAATCAAGGTCCTGTATAAATGACATAATTGCGTGGTGTTTCATATAGCTTCACGATAATATCGTACTGCATATCAATTTGACCCCGCAATTTGTTCCATATGACCTTTGCAATGTTCTCAACTGTCGGGATTAATTCCGCAAATTCAGGTACTTCAAGATTAAGATTTTTATGATCAAAGGGATCTTCAACTTCAGTTTTAATTATTGATTTAAGTTCCGCAACATCCATAACAAAACCGGTAATGGGATCGATTGACCCTGTTATCCCAACCTCAAGTTCATAGTTGTGCCCGTGATAGTTCGGGTTGCTACACTTGCCAAAGACTTCGGCGTTTTTCTCATCACTCCATTGTGGCAAAAACAACCGATGGGCGGCATTAAAGTGGGCCTTTCTATATAAAGTCGTGCTCATCAAGAGATTAATTCACAGTATTTTTCAAAAATTATCTTAAACCAAACAGTGTAAAGATCAGGATTTTGGCCGATATCCTTTTTCAGATTTTTCATAGAGATCCAGCGCCAGCTCGCGACTTCATCAGGATTGATTTGCGGCTCACCATCGTAATGACCCACTAAAATATGATCTAACTCATGCTCAGTAAGCCCATTGTCAAAAGGGGCTTTATAGATAAACGAGCCTTTAAAAATCAAAGTGGTCTGAAAACCCATTTCCTCTCGAAGTCTGCGCATACCAGCGCTCACAGAATCCTCACCCATACGCTGATGACTGCAACAGGTATTGGTCCAAAGACCCGGAGAATGATACTTGTGCAATGCCCTTTGCTGCAGCATGAGTTCATTGTTCTGGTTGAAAATAAATACGGAGAAAGCCCTATGAAGAACTGCCTTTTGATGGGCCTCCATTTTTTCCATGGTGCCCTGTGGTTGGTCCCGCTCGTTAACCAGTATGACGTGTTCTTGGGTCATTACAATTTTTCACAAAGGTACAAAATGAACTTGGAAGTCGTGATACCCCAGTGGTCATTCCTCGCAATGTTCAGGCCCTATCAGCGAACAGTAATATGAACTATTCTTGAACCAAAAATACGGATCGTCGATTCAGCTGATGGTCATCATCACTACAATCACCTTCATTACAATTGATCAGAGGCTGAGATTCTCCATAACCTTTAGCGGTAAGACGCTCAACAGCAATTCCATTTTCAATCAACCAGCTGCGGGTTGAAGCAGCTCTTTTTGCCGACAAAATCTCATTGTATTCTTCACTTCCACGCTGATCTGTGTGCGACTCTATATTAATGACAATTTCAGGGTATTCTTCCATGGCCACCAAGATCTTGGCGAGCTCCACAGCAGCATCTTTACGAATATTGTATCGATCAAAATCAAAATAAATGGGTTGAAGATTTAGTTTACATCCTAAATCATTAGACCTGCATAAGTCCTTAAAACATTAGGCGGAAATACTATCTTTGCGCCAAATTCCATTAATGTCCTTGTTACAAGAAATTAAGCGCAGAAAAACCTTTGGCATTATTTCCCACCCGGATGCGGGTAAAACGACCTTAACTGAGAAGTTGCTTCTTTTTGGCGGAGCCATACAAGAGGCTGGGGCGGTAAAGAGTAATAAAATAAAAAAGAGTGCGACCTCAGATTTCATGGAAATCGAGCGTCAGAGAGGGATATCAGTAGCGACCTCAGTTCTGGCTTTTGAATACAAAGGCCTAAAAATCAACATTCTGGACACCCCTGGACATAAGGATTTTGCAGAAGACACTTTTCGTACCCTTACGGCCGTGGACAGTGTCATTGTCGTGATTGATGTGGCCAAAGGGGTTGAGGAACAAACCGAGAAACTCGTGGAAGTTTGTCGCATGCGTCGTATACCGATCATCGTCTTTATCAATAAACTTGACCGTGAAGGAAAGGATGCTTTTGACCTGCTTGACGAAATTGAACAAAAACTACAACTCTCGGTTACCCCACTCTCCTTCCCTATTGGCATGGGTTACGACTTTAAAGGAATTTATAATATCTGGGAGAGGAATGTTAATCTTTTTAGCGGAGATTCTAGGAAAAACATTGAAGAAACCATTGAGATAGAAGATCTCGATGACCCAGAATTAGATAAAATTGTTGGTACAAAATCAGCCACTGATTTAAGAGATAATTTGGAATTGGTTCGTGAGGTCTATCCGGAATTTGATCACCAGGCCTATTTAGAGAGCCATCTGCACCCAGTGTTTTTTGGTTCAGCTTTAAATAATTTTGGGGTAAGAGAATTGCTAGATGCCTTTATTGCAATAGCACCCGAACCAAAACCCAAAGAGAGCAGCACGCGCATTGTTACCCCAAGCGAGAATAAGTTCTCAGGGTTTGTGTTTAAAATCCACGCCAATATGGATCCCAAACACAGAGATCGATTAGCCTTTGTCAAAATTGTCTCTGGAACATTTGAGCGCAATACACCTTATTGGCACGTACGTTCGAGTAAGAAAATGAAATTCTCTAGCCCGAATGCCTTTTTTGCTGAGAAAAAAGAAATAGTGGATATAAGTTATCCCGGAGATATTGTAGGACTACATGATACGGGTAACTTTAAAATTGGGGATACGCTGACCGAAGGAGAAGACATGGAATACAAGGGTGTTCCTAGCTTTTCACCTGAGCATTTTAAATACATCAACAATGCCGATCCTATGAAAAGCAAACAGCTCGAAAAAGGCATTGATCAGCTTATGGACGAGGGTGTTGCTCAGCTTTTCACCCTAGACCTAAATGGCCGAAAAGTCATTGGTACGGTGGGTGCGTTACAATTTGAAGTAATTCAGTACAGACTTGAACACGAATATGGAGCTAAATGCAGTTACGAGCCACTGAATGTTTACAAAGCCTGTTGGGTGGAGCCAAGTGATGTGAAAAATACAGAATACGCCGATTTTAAGCGTGTCAAATCAAAATTTCTAGCTAGAGACAAATCAGGGCAACAGGTATTTTTTGCCGATTCGGCTTTTACCTTGCAAATGACACAACAAAACTACCCGAGCATCAAATTCCACTTTGTAAGCGAATTTGATTAAGCCTCCCCAGTAGGACCAAAATTGATGGGCATGGTAGATTGCTGATAATCTTTTATTTCTCCATGCATAGACTCAAATCGCTGGACATTATCTGCAATGGCTTTCAACAAGCGCTTGGCGTGTTGCGGAGTAAGCACAATCCTAGACTTTACCTTGCTTTTTGGCACCCCAGGCATGACCGAAATAAAATCCAGCACAAACTCTGACTGTGAATGATTGATGATCGCCAAATTACTGTAAATTCCTTGAGCGATATTTTCATCAAGCTCAATGTTGATTTGATTTGGCTTTTGTGTTTTATTATCAGACATATATTTACAGTTGTTTTGCTTATAAAAAATTTGCGCTCCTGAAATCAGGAGCGCAAATTATATTGAAACTTAATTATAGTTTACCTCCTCTTGGGGTTGGCGTGTCATGGCCTCAAGTTCCTCTTTAGAGCCTACGATAATAGTATCGTATTCTCTCATACCGGTACCTGCCGGAATCTTATGGCCGACAATTACATTTTCCTTGAGTCCTTCTAGACCATCTACTTTACCACTAACCGCAGCCTCATTAAGTACTTTGGTAGTCTCTTGGAACGAAGCCGCAGAAATAAACGACTTGGTTTGAAGAGAAGCTCGGGTAATTCCTTGAAGGATTGGTGTAGCCGTAGCAGCTACAGCATCACGTGCCACAACCAAGGCTTTATCTTCGCGCTTTAGCAATGAATTCTCATCGCGTAATTCACGTGAAGAAATAATCTGTCCTTCTTTCAAAGTAGACGAATCACCAGCACTTTCCACAACCTTCATTCCGAAAATCTTATCATTTTCTTCAATGAAGTCATCCTTGTGGACTAGTTGATCTTCTAGGAACAAAGTGTCTCCTGGGTCAACAATTTGAACTTTGCGCATCATTTGACGTACCACAACTTCAAAATGTTTGTCATTAATCTTCACCCCTTGTAGTCGGTAGACTTCCTGAACTTCATTGACCAAGTATTGCTGAACAGCCGATGGTCCTTTAATGTTCAAAATATCGTCTGGAGTAATTGACCCATCAGAAAGTGGCATTCCCGCACGAACATAATCGTTTTCTTGAACCAAAATCTGGTTCGAAAGTTTCACTAAATATCTCTTGACTTCACCTAGTTTAGATTCGACGATAATCTCACGATTTCCGCGTTTGATCTTACCAAATGAAATTACACCATCGATCTCGCTTACTACAGCAGGATTAGACGGATTACGGGCTTCAAATAATTCAGTAACCCGTGGCAGACCTCCGGTGATATCCCCGGCTTTAGCCGACTTGCGAGGAATCTTCACAAGAATCTTTCCTACTTTGATTTTATCTTGATCATCCACCATCAAATGCGCCCCAACCGGAAGGTTGTAGGAACGAATGACGTTGTTTTTACCATCGACAATATGCAATGTTGGAATTTTTCTTTTATCACGTGACTCAGAAATTACTTTTTCTTGGAATCCCGTTTGTTCATCAATCTCAACTTGGAAGGTAATCCCTTGCTCGATATTTTCAAACTTGATTTTACCCGCAAATTCAGAAATAATCACCCCGTTATAAGGATCCCATTGACATACGACATCTCCTTTTTTCACCTTTTGACCATTTTTGACCAATAAGGTTGATCCATAAGGAATGTTATTTGTACTCAAGGTTATCCCTGATTTTTCATCAATTAACTTCGCTTCAGTGGTACGAGAAATAACGATATCTACATTACTCCCCTCGCTGTCTTCTCCTTTAACTGTTTTAAGATCCTCAATTTCGATACGACCATCAAATTTTAGGACCAGCTTATTGTCTTCAGAAATGTTTCCAGCAATACCCCCTACGTGGAAGGTTCTCAGTGTAAGCTGAGTTCCAGGCTCACCAATTGATTGTGCTGCCACAACACCGACTGCTTCACCACGCTGCACCATTTTATTGGTGGCAAGGTTACGCCCATAACACTGTGCACAAATTCCTT
>OMJU01000050.1 GCA_900299425.1 Candidatus Rokuibacteriota bacterium | reverse complement strand
TCTAAAGAACATTCCGTCTCTTTTGATGAAATACCATTGTGCTTAGAGGCCAATAATCATGAAACTATGGCGCTTTTAGAAGAAATTGCCGGAAAACTCTCCAATAAGGTGATGCACATTAGTTCTGAGCAACGATTAAAGTTGCATCTGGGCGCTGTACTGGTAAATAATTTTACCAATCATTTATACGCCTTGAGCAAAATGTATCTCGAGCAAAAGGGATTACCCTTTGACCTACTCCACCCCTTGATGGAGGAAACCACAAAAAAAGCCATTGCCATTGGCCCAGAATCGGCTCAAACAGGTCCTGCAAAACGCGGGGACTTAGCAACAATTAATCGTCATTTAACCTTATTAGAAGAAGGACAACTCAAAGAAATTTATAACTTACTCTCTGATTCAATCAAAGAGCATTCAAAATCAAGTCACATTGGAAACGAGCTATAAAACCATACTAAATAATATCAAAGCATTTGTTTTTGATGTCGATGGAGTACTAACCGATGGCACCGTCATAGTCGACACCCAGGGCCAATTATTGCGCAATATGAATATTAAAGATGGTTTTGCCTTAAAGGCTGCCGCAGATAAAAACTATCCTATGTGCATCATCTCTGGCGGGACCAATCCAGGAGTCCAAAAAAGATTAGAAGGCTTAGGCATCAGTGAGGTACACCTTGGTGCGCATCATAAAAAAGAATTGCTTTTAGATTTTATGAAACGCCATGAACTCAGTGCCGATCAGGTCTGTTATATGGGTGATGATCTTCCAGATTATGAGGTCATGTCTATGGTGGGGCTGCCGTGTTGCCCTCAAGATGCAGTGCCAGAAATAAAATCCATTGCTAAGTATATTTCACATCGCTCTGGAGGCCAAGGCTGTGTGCGCGATATTATTGAGCAAGTACTTAAAACCCAAAACAATTGGTTCTCGGGCGGCTCAGTTTCTGGCCGAGAAGGTTAATTGATTGAGACTATGCCCACTTTTTTAAAATCTCTTTGGGGCGTTTTTCTTGGGTTTCGACCATTAAATTTATTGTTGATTTTTGGCTTGCACAAAATCACTCAATGGGCCCTCATTGGCAAGAATCCGAGCATAATTCAAGAAAAAATTAGCAGCATCCAGGGACAAGTCTTGCTGGATGACTTGATGTGGGCCAGTATATTGTTAGCCGCAGCGGGCTATTTGATCAATGATCATTACGATGAGATAACCGATTCAATAAACAAGGCAAAAAAACAGACCAATCAACTCATGCAAAAGCCAGTGCTGGTATGGTTGTTTTGGGCTGGACTCAATCTCTCAGCGATAGGTCTGGGATTTAGTATCGATGACAAGGCTATTGATACCCAATATGGATTTTTATTTTTGGGCATCACTGGGGTTTTGTGGGCCTATAACCTATCAAAATGGAGTAAATTTATACTCGGGCCTGTGGTGATTTCAGCACTTGTGGCCCTAAATCTTGTCCTGATTCAAGATTTGACCCTTAGCATCTTTTCCGGGGCCTTTCAAGGAAGCCATTCGATTGATGAGATTTCGGACTTTTTACACCTAAAAATTGTATGGATATGGCGTATTGCCTATTTGGCCTTTTTAGCAAATTTAACCAGAGAAATCATCAAAGATATTGAGGACATAAATGGCGATCAAAACGCAAAAAGACAAACCATGCCCATTGTTTTAGGCATAGAACGCACTGCAAAGCTGGCAGTGGTTCTGGGATTTATTTTGGTTTTGAGCTTGGGGGCATTTGTGGCATTTGCCCTCAGCTCCAGTATTCTATTGAGCATAAATTTTACACTGGTCTTGATCTTGGCGATTTGGATTACTTTTAAATGTTCCAAAATTGAAAGACCAAGCCAAGCCAAGTCTTTATCTTTGGCCCTAAAATTATTGCTAAGCTTGGGCCTATTTTGCCTTTGTTGGCTCTAAAAATTATAGAAAATGCTGCATAAAGAATTTGATTCCTATGATGTGGTTTTGGCCTCAGGATCTCCGCGTCGCCAAGAATTGTTTTCGGCCATGGGTATTCCCCATCGCGTAGAAGTCCGCAATATTGATGAGGTCTATCCGAATCACCTAAAGGCATCACAAATCACTGACTATCTGGCACTCAAAAAAGCTGAGGCTTTTGACCAGATTAATAACAATCAAATTATCATCACTAGTGACACTATAGTTTGGTTTGAAGGCCGCCCAGTCGAAAAGCCCCTGAGTCGCGCAAATGCTTTGGAAATGTTAGAATCCCTGAGCGGCAGTGTGCATGAGGTATACACCTCGGTTTGTTTTAAAACAAAAAAAGAAACACGGCTTGTAAACGATTGCACCAAGGTCTGGATCGATAAAATTTCAAGAACCGAACTCGAGTATTACGTCGATCATTACCAGCCCATGGATAAGGCTGGAGGTTATGGCATTCAAGACTTTTTTGGATACATTGCCGTTTCCCGCATTGAGGGCTGCTATTATAATGTCATGGGGCTACCCACACGTTTAGTTTACCAAAATTTGGTTTCCCTTGTTCAAGGCAAAACAAAAGACTAATTTTAAACTCTTTTATCACAACATTATATGACCATCAGCAACCTATATTGGGAATTAATCGCCACCGGGGTATTACTGCTCATTTTACTGATTTCACGGGCCTTAATTATTGGTTTAATAAAACGTTTTTCCCACAAAGAACAAATCGTTGATCGCCGTTCTCAATTGATCACCAAACTGATCAATTATCTCATCCTGGGATGTGCTTTAGTGGGTGGTTTCATGATTTGGGGGGTTGATGTACGTGATCTTGGTGTGATAATTTCCTCCGTTTTTGCTGTGATTGGCGTGGCATTTTTTGCCCAATGGTCCATTTTAAGCAATATTACCAGTGGGTTAATCATGTTTTTCACGTTTCCTTATAAAATAGGCGACCGCATCATGATCCACGATAAAGAATATGAATATGTCGGGGTAATTGAAGACATCAAAACCTTTCACATCGTTATTGTCAATGATGCTGGCCAAAGAATTACTTATCCAAATAGCCTAGTGCTGCAAAAAGGGGTGAGTATTCTAAATCAAAATCCTGACTATTCCTCAGAGAATGATGTAGTCAATAAAAAAAATACTAATGCCTCTTAAATAGGTTTTTCACAAAAGACGACAAAATATGATTAATGACATTGCCCCACATCAGAGATTAAATCAATCTGTTACGCTGAGAGGCCTGTGGGTCAGTCTATCTTTTATTTTATCAAGCTTTTTTATTGGGCATGCCCAAGGGCCAAAACAATGGAACTCGAATGAAATCTATCAGGCTTTAGAAAAATTCAATCGTTTTGGGTCGGTCTTGTACATTGGGGCGCACCCAGATGACGAAAATACAAGGCTCATCACTTATTTTGCGAACCACGAACTGGCACAAACCGCCTATCTCTCTTTAACGCGTGGCGGGGGCGGACAAAACCTAATTGGACCGCAGCTCAAAACGACCCTAGGAATAATCCGTAGTCATGAATTATTGCAGGCTCGGTCCATCGACGGAGGTCAGCAGTTATT
>OMJU01000049.1 GCA_900299425.1 Candidatus Rokuibacteriota bacterium | reverse complement strand
ATCTAATAAATTTTGATTCGGCAAAGAATTGGTGTGTAACGGTTGAAATACCGCATTTTCGGCGCACAAGACGCTATGTAAAATGTGTGCTAAAAAAGCGTGAAATTTTACAATAAGGCCGTGATCAAATCATCGATATGCTTGCCTTCTGCTTCCGCTTTATAGTTCTTGAGCAATCGATGACGCAACACCGGAAGGGCAACTGCTTTGACATCTTCTATATCAGGCGAATAATTCCCCGAAAGTGCGGCATGTGTTTTGGCCGCGAGGATAAGATTTTGGGACGCTCTTGGCCCCGCACCCCAATCAATATATTGTTTTACTAAATCAGATGCGTCTGCCGAGTCTGGCCGGGTTTTGGTCACCAAACGTACCGCATAATCAATCACATTGTCAGCCACAGGCATGCGGCGGATGAGTTTCTGGTAGCGGATTAAGGTAGGTCCATCAACACTCGGTTCCAGAACCTGCTCAGTATCAGCTGTCGTTGATTTAACGATTTGTATTTCTTCAGCCAAAGTCGGATAAGTCAAATTTATGGCAAACATAAATCGATCTAACTGAGCTTCAGGTAAAGGATAAGTCCCCTCTTGTTCAATAGGGTTTTGCGTGGCTAAAACAAAATAAGGCTGACTCAGTTCGTGTCGCACACCGGCGATGGTCACCGCCCGTTCTTGCATGGCCTCTAACAAAGCAGCTTGAGTTTTTGGTGGGGTACGGTTAATCTCATCGGCCAAAATGATTTGGCTAAAAATAGGGCCCTTAATGAATTTAAAGTTGCGCTCAGTATCCAAAATTTCGGAGCCCAAAATATCACTTGGCATGAGATCAGGGGTAAACTGTATGCGGTTAAAAGACAATCCCAGTGCTGATGCAACGGTTTGGACCATAAGTGTTTTCGCTAGTCCAGGAACACCCACAAGCAGTACGTGACCGCCTGAGAATATGGCACAAATAATTTCATCAACCACTTGGTCCTGTCCTACAATGACCTTCTGGACTTGTGCTTTAAGATTTTTGTATTCTTGGACCAATTGATCCATTAGAGCGACATCCGACATAATCTTTGTGTCTTACTTTTTTTGCCAATTGCTGGAAAATTCGCAATCCAGATAATCCCCATTGACACTGATATAGGTGTCTTTTATTTTCTTGTTTTGCCAGGTCTCTATAGCATTGATTTGTTTTTCTTTGAGCGCTAATTCTTGAATTTTCTCATAATCCGAAATAAAATCAGCAGCGTGTTCGCTCTGTCGACTGGTAACGGTCAATATTTTAAAGGAGGTCTTGCCCGTATAATCGCGATCGCTAAATACTTGAGAGACTTCATTTTCCTCAAGGTTATAAACCTGGGCACTCAAGGTTGGATCCATTTTAGTCAAATCAAACTTTGTGTCTAAGGAAACAGGATTGATGAGCTGTCCGCCATTATTTCTAGTTTCCGACTCATCAGAAAAGCTGCGGGCTGCATCAGCAAAGCTCAAACGACCTTCGGTAATTTCGGTGCGGATAGAATCAATTTTAGCTCGAGCCAGCGCAACTGCCTGCGATGTTACCTCTGGAAATAAAATAATGTGTCGCACGTCAATTTCTTGACCTCGGACTTTATCAACGGTCACAATGTGGTATCCAAATTCCGTTTCAAAGGGCTCACTCACATCCCCCTCTTCTAAAGAAAATGCGACGTCTTTAAATTCTTTTGCAAAAGGAGAATTTTTACGAATCCCTGCAATCAATCCGCCTTTGGAGGCCGATCCATCTTTGGAATACAAAACGGCTTTGGTTGCAAAGCTTGAACCATTTTCAACAATATCGCGTCTGAATTCATTGAGCCTATCGATGACGTCCTGTTTGGCTTTATCCGTGATTACCGGTTCGATTAAAATTTGTGCGACTTCAACCTCAGCGCTGAATACAGGGCGCTGATCCTCGGGAATATCAAAAAAGAACTGGCGCACCTCTTCAGGGGTAACTTCCACGTTTTCAACTACTTTTTGCTGCATTTGTCCAGCAAGATAAATCACCTTATTGGTTTCAAATAACTCTTGACGCAGCTCCTCGATGCTGGATTTTTTATAAAACTCCGCAACTTTGGCTTCATCACCACCAAATTGATCAGTGATGTAGGCAATCTGCTGCTCAATTCTGGCACTGATTTCCTCATCCGATACCACGAGACTATCTACCTTAGCGTGATGCGCATACAGCTTGTCTTCCATAAGTTTGCCCAGCAATTGACAACGTGTAACGTCTTTTATTGAAACGCCTTGTTGCTGCAGTTCCAAATAACTCTTATCGATATCACTATCCAAAACCACATACTCTCCCACCACGGCAGAAACACCCTCTGCTTTAAAGCGCGAAAATGTCTTTTCTGGCATTACGCTATCCTTTAATACTAAAGTAGGCTCTTGGATTACATTGGTGCTGTCAATGATAATTTCTTGTGCGGAGATTGCACCAAACATCAATAGCGCTCCTATAAAAAGGACCTTAATCTTGGTCATATATTTCGAATGTTTTATTTCTGATCGCATCTTTGGTGATGTCTTTTTCTAATTTCAAAGTCAGTTCTTGCTTGCGTCGATTTAAAATAATCTGGCGAATCGTCGGTGCGACATAGGATAATGGCGCCACATCATTGCGATTTAAAAGACCTTCAATTTTCAGTAAATATAAACCTAATGAATCTTGAAACTGGTTAATTTTTACATTTTTTAACGACTCTAAGTTTTTTCCTTGTAATGGTGGGATTTGCTCAATTAGCCTTTCTTGGCGTACCCAAAGCGAATCATTGAGATTCACCGACTTAAATTGAAGCCGCCACTCTTCCATGAGCTCTCGATCAAGCGAATCAAAACGTTTTAACGCCTCTTTTACCTCATTTTTAGCCAAGAATTGTTCGTCTAGATGAACGTATATACAGCGCACCAAAGCCTCATTTAGTTTGAAGTTATCGCGATTGAGCTCATAATATTCTTGCATTTCTTCTAAACCGACAACAGAGTCAAGTTGAGCT
>OMJU01000048.1 GCA_900299425.1 Candidatus Rokuibacteriota bacterium | reverse complement strand
GACGATATGTTTGAAACCATGTATGGAGCATCGGGCATAGGCTTAGCGGCGCCGCAAATTGGGAAATCTATACGGCTGTTCATCGTTGATGCTACGCCTTTTCAGGACGATGAAGAATTGTCACAAGCGGATCGAAAACTACTAGGTGCCTTCAAAAAGGTGTTCATTAATGCCGAAATTATTGAGGAGCGCGGAGAAGAGTGGGTGTTTAGTGAGGGCTGTCTGAGTATCCCAGAGATTCGTGAAGACGTTTTTCGCAATGAGGAGATCGTGATCAAATATCTCGATACAGACTTTAAGGAACACACAGAAGTGTACTCTGGAATCGCCGCACGAATCATACAGCATGAATATGATCATATAGAAGGGGTTTTGTTTACCGACCATCTTTCTCCCCTTAAAAAGCGCATGATTAAAGGAAAACTAGACCAAATTTCTAAAGGATTGCTCCGCGGTGATTACCGCATGAAATACCCTTTGGCCAAAAAGAAGCGATAGGGGATTTGGAAAATTCCAACAGGTCGATGATATTTGCCGGCTGTAAATAAAAATACTGATGAGTTTAGACAAAGTAATATCTGTTGCAGGGAAGCCTGGATTGTTCGAAGTTTTGACCCAAACACGTAGTGGTGTATTGGCTCAATCGCTTATTGATGGAAAGAAAATAACAGTCAGTGCCAGAGAAAATGTGAGTTTGTTGTCAGAGATTGCAATCTATACTTTGACCGAAGAAATGCCACTAGGTAGTGTATTTCAAAAGATTTTTGATCATTTATCAGGGGCCGCTGCCTTGAGTCACAAGTCATCTAAGGATGAACTAGAGGCTTTTTTCTTTGAAGTTTTGCCTGAGTATGACGAAGATCGCGTCTATCCTAGTGACATCAAGAAAGTTGTTCAGTGGTACAATCTTTTGGTTGAAAAGGGCTTAACGGATTTCACTGTGGAACAAGCTGAAAAGCAACCAGAGGAATAGTCTTTTGATTTTTTAGTTTTTTAAAAAAAATAATCGACCTAATTGCGTCGATAAAATAAATTAAAACCTCAGCCATTCGGCTGAGGTTTTTTAATTTTACCCTATGAGTAATCGTAAAGAACAACTGGCCGCCTTGGATCGTCTGCTGACCATTATGGATGAGCTCAGAGCCCAATGTCCTTGGGACCGCAAACAGACCTTTGAGTCCTTGCGGCATCTGACAATCGAGGAGACCTATGAACTGGCTGACGCTATTTTAGATAAGGATTTAAAGTCTATGGAAGGAGAGCTTGGAGACTTACTCCTTCATATTTTCTTTTATGCCAAAATTGGTAGTGAATCCCAAAGTTTTGATATCGGCAGTATAGCACAGGCCATCAGTGAAAAACTCATAAGCAGGCACCCACATATTTACGGAGATGTTAAGGTGGCCGATGAGGAAGAAGTCAAAAGAAATTGGGAACAACTCAAACTCAAGGAAGGTAAGGACAGTGTGCTCTCAGGAGTCCCCAATTCATTGCCTGCGGTGATTAAGGCCAATAGAATTCAGGATAAAGTCGCTGGAGTAGGGTTCGATTGGGAGGCCCCTGATCAGGTTTTGGAAAAGGTGAAGGAAGAATTGAGTGAGTTTTCACAGGAGATTGCCCAAGGGGATAAAGATGCTATGGAGGCGGAGTTTGGGGATGTACTGTTCTCTATGATCAATTACGCACGATTTTTAGGTATCGATCCCGAATCTGCACTGGAACGCACCAATAAAAAGTTTATCAAACGCTTCAAATATTTGGAATCAGAGGCGAAGTCGCAAGGGACAACCCTAAAAGATATGACCTTGGATGAGATGGATCGCTACTGGCAGGAAGCCAAAAAATTATAAGCGTCGTAAAATCTCTTTTTTCTCTTGCCAAAGGGTCAAGTCATCGCGATGTGCCGCCATGTTTGCGTGGACCTCTTGGAGTAATGGGTTGTTCTGAGCAACGTTTTGAAAAAATCCTAAATTATTTTCTAACAGGTTTATTTCGGATTTGAGGTCTTTTATCTTTTGCTCTACCAATTGGCCATGCTGTTGCAGCAATTGTTCCTGATTTTGAGTCACTAAACCTTCTATTTTAAGGGTAAAACTCGTCATTTCCGCTTGGTGAGCAGTTTGTCCTAAGTGCATTAAATGCGTTTTAATACAGTCAAAGAACTCGTTTTCTAAGCCCGTGGTTTTGGCCGAAATTTTCCCTGAGGCATACCATTGATCAACTTCTAATTTAATGTCTTCTAGAGACTTAAAGCTAGATTTCTTTTTGTCACTCAAGGTTTTAAGAATCGACTTCTTTTTTACAAGCGCTTTTTGTTCCGATGCGTTTTCTGCTTTTTGCTCATTGTGTAGTTTGTCAAAATAGGCATTACATGCGGCCTTAAATCTTTTCCATATTTTATCACTATCCCTATGGGGTACGGGGCCTATTTTACGCCAATCTGCCTGAATTTTTTTCATCAGCGGCGTACTTTCCTCAAAATTACCAGAGGCTAAGTGTTGTTCTGCCAGTAGGATTAATTCCTTTTTGGCATTAAGATTGGCCATATGCTGCTTTTTTTGGTCCTTAAAAAAGCTGTTTTTTACCTGATTGAATTGCTTGGTTACTTCTTTAAAATCAGACCAAAGCGTCTTATTCTCCTTTTTGGGAACAGGGCCTATGTCAAAAAATTCATCCCTTAGTTTTTGAACGCGTTTTACGGATTTTTGCCACAATTTATGGTCTTGATCATTTTGCTCAGCAATGGCTGCGATTTCAGTAACAATGGCTTTTTTTCGCGTTAAATTATCGATTTGTTGCGCTTCACGCTCTTGAAAAAAAGTCTGCCGTTTGTCGTGCATTACTTTGGTGACCTCGCTAAAGGTTTGCCATAGGGGTTCCCGATGCTCTTTAGCCACAGGACCAATATCTTCTTTCCAAATTTTGTGCAACTTTTGGAGTTCTTTGAAGGCCATATTTTGGTCCTCCATGGAAACTAACTCCTGAGCCCTTGCGATTATTCTGAGCTTTTGATCGTAATTGTATTTAAAATCTAAATCTCGAAATTCTCGATTTAAATCTAAGTAATCATAAAAATTTTCGACGTGATGGCGATAGGTCTGCCATACCATTTCGTAATCGTTTTT
>OMJU01000047.1 GCA_900299425.1 Candidatus Rokuibacteriota bacterium | reverse complement strand
CCATGCCGATCACAAACACCACAATCATGAACATGATTATTGGTCTCGACGCAGTTTTATACAAGCATTAGGGCTTGTGGGTGGCGGAAGTATGCTCATGGGTAAACAATCTGTCTCTGCAGCCCAGGCGACGCCACTGACCGTGGCGCTGTCTGAAAGTCAAAACGACAACATCTTGGTCATTATCAGGCTCAATGGAGGCAATGATGGGCTCAATACTATAGTCCCGGTTTATGATTACGCGACCTATGCCAATCTTCGGCCGAACATCAGACATCTTGAGCCGAATTTAATGCCGCTTAACGATGACTTTAGTCTTCCAAATTACATGAACGACCTAGAATCGTTATGGGGTGATGGTCAAATGAAAGTGGTTCATGGCGTGGGTTATCCAGACCAAAACCTCTCTCATTTCCGTTCAAGCGATATTTGGGCCTCTGCCGCACATCAATACGAAGAGCATACTGGATGGTGGGGCCGCTACTTTGAAGATTTATATCCAGATTATTTAACCAATCCGCCCTCTGCTCCACCGGCTATTCAGGTAGGCAATATTGGCAATTTAATCTTTGATGGTTTTGATAACAATTACGCCTTTACTTTTGCCAACATAGAGCAACTCGAAACCGTTGGGGCTAATGGAGCAATCCATGATGTGATCAACGTTCCCAACTGTATTTATGGAGACAAGCTTACCTTTTTAAGGGCAGCTGCCAATACCACCTTCACTTACTCAGGGGTTATCCATGATGCTTACATGGCATCGAGCAATAACGCGAATTACGGCAATGGAAGTTTAGCCGACCAATTATCTGCTGTGGCCCGACTCATTAAAGGGGGTTTAGGCACTAAAGTGTACATGGTTTCACTGGGTAGTTTCGACACTCATGCCAATCAGCGCTATCAGCACCAATCTCTACTGCAAGACTTATCCAGCTCAATAAAAGCATTTTATGAAGATTTAGCTTCCGGTGGATGGGACCAGAATGTGCTCTCGATGACCATTTCAGAGTTTGGACGGCGTCCTTATGAAAACGGCTCTTCGGGGACAGATCACGGAGCAGCCTCTCCGTTGATGCTTTTTGGTCCTGCGCTCAATGGCAGTGGATTTGTGGGAGAACACCCAGATCTGTTGACTTGGGATGATTACGACAACTTAATTCCTTCTTCCGATTTCCGGGACGTTTACGCCTCGGTATTGGCAAACTGGTTTTGTCTGGATCAAGAGGTTATTGACTCTATTTTATTGAATCACAATTACCAGAACCTGGATTTAGGTCTTGATTGTCAAACACTGAGTATCGGCAATTCTGAACCTTTTTTACGCTTAACCCATAGACCTGTTTACCAGAATAATCAGACGCTGATCGAAATTGAAACCCAGCAAACAGCCCACGGTAGAATTACGCTTTACGACATCATGGGTCGAGAATTAGTGACTTTGGCAGACCGCATGTTTTTCCCAGGCAGGCATAGTATTGACGTACGTCAATCGGCCGGCATACGATTGAGCTACGGGCAATACATCTACCGCATTACCTTTGCCGGGCAACATTACAGCAAATCCATTCTGATTCGATAAGATCCATTTGATTGAAATACTTGCGGCACTCTACTTATCGCGTCAATCTCAAAAGGGCATTGCGTGGAATCTTCGCGTTAAATCCTTACTTTTATGCCCTAAATTTGAGTCGTGAAGCAGACCCCGAAACGTTATACCATTACCGCCGCTTTGCCTTATGCCAATGGCCCTGTTCATTTAGGTCATTTGGCGGGGGTATACATTCCTGCGGATATTTACACGCGCTTTTTGCGACTTCAAGGACGCGATGTCGTTTTTATCTGTGGAAGTGATGAGCACGGAGTGCCGATCACCATTAAGGCCAAAAAAGAAGGCATTACCCCTCAGGCCGTGGTGGATCGTTATCATGAAATTATTGGTAAAAGTTTTGCGGAATTTGGGATTAGCTTTGACAACTATTCTAGAACCTCTGCACCAATACATCACCAGACAGCCGCTGACTTTTTTAAAGACCTCCACGACAAAGGTGAATTTATAGAGGAAACAACCGAGCAGTTATATGATGCCGAGGCGGAGCAATTTTTAGCGGACCGATTTGTTACTGGAACTTGTCCAAAATGTGGCAATACCCAAAGTTATGGGGATCAATGTGAACAGTGCGGCACCAGTCACAATGCCACGGATTTAATCGATCCAAAAAGCACACTTTCCGGAAGCACACCTGTGCGCAAACAGACCAAACACTGGTTTTTACCCTTAGACCAGCATCAAGAGTGGCTAAAAGAGTGGATTTTAAATGAGCATAAATCTGACTGGAAACCAAATGTTTACGGACAATGTAAATCTTGGATTGACGATGGCTTGCGCCCTAGGGCAGTGACCCGTGACTTAGATTGGGGGATTCCTGTGCCTGTAGAAAATGCCCAAGGCAAGGTCCTTTATGTATGGTTTGACGCCCCGATCGGTTATATCTCGGCCACTAAAGAATGGGCGCAAAACTCCGGGGCCGATTGGGCTCCTTACTGGCAAGATGAGGACACAAAACTGGTTCATTTCATCGGCAAAGACAACATCGTATTCCACTGTATTATTTTCCCAAGCATGCTCAAAGCACACGGGGATTACATCCTGCCAGATAATGTGCCTGCAAATGAATTTTTAAACCTAGAAGGCGATAAAATCTCTACCAGCCGCAATTGGGCTGTATGGCTTCACGAATACTTGGTTGATTTCCCAGATCAGCAAGATGTCTTGCGTTATGCCCTTACCGCCAATGCACCTGAAACTAAAGACAACGATTTTACTTGGGCGGATTTTCAGGCCAGGAATAACAATGAGCTCGTGGCCATATTTGGTAATTTTATCAATCGAGTTACTGTATTGACCCATAAATACTACGACGGAGCAGTGCCCACACCCAATGGATTTTTGGAAGAAGACCAGCTAGTGCTGGACCAGCTCAAAGCTTACCCTAAAGTCATAGGAGATTCGATAGAGCGCTACCGTTTCCGAGAGGCGCAATCAGAGCTCATGAATGTCGCTCGTGCTGGAAATAAATATCTCGCAGATGCAGAGCCCTGGAAACTCATAAAAAGCGACCCAGAGCGCACCGCGACCATCATGTATGTCGCACTTCAAATTGCCTCTGCTTTGGCCGTACTCAGCGAACCTTTTCTGCCATTTACTGCGAATAAACTCGAAGCATCCTTGGGCTTGAACGCCACCGATAATCCACTGAATTGGGCCCAAATAGAACAAGAAAATCCCTATTTGCCTCATGGTCATGTGATCGCACAAAGTCCACTTTTATTTAGAAAGATTGAGGATGAAGAAATAGAATTACAGCGCAATAAATTGGCTCAAACTAAAATTGACAATCAACCTATGGACCACGCACATACCCCGCAAAAGGAACTCATAAATTTTGATGATTTCACTAAGATGGACCTTCGTGTAGGCACCATTTTGAGTGCGGAAAAAATGCCAAAAGCAAATAAACTTTTGGTTCTAAAAGTAGACGTAGGTGTCGATCAGCGCACCATCGTTTCAGGCATAGCAGAACATTTTACCCCAGAGGAAGTTGTGGGGAAACAAGTTTGTGTTTTACTCAACCTTGCGCCAAGAGCCATTCGAGGCACTGAAAGTCAAGGCATGATATTAATGGCAGAAGACGCCGATGGCAGCTTGCGCTTTGTTGCTCCCGAACAGGCCATTCAGGCAGGTTCTACCATACGATAATCGTTGATTTGGCTTATTGCAATGCCTAATTTTTGTGCGCCTGTGGCCAATAGCTAGCCTTGCTTTCTGAGTAAGGCTCGCTCGATAATGGCTGCTAAACGAGCTTTGTAGTAATGATATTTACCGGGCAAGCTTTTGCCGCTTCTTTACTGGGCTGATAAGCTGACCCATCTGGTGTTTTTAAGGTGTAGAACCCCTTCTTTTCTTGGGCGTGCAAAAGCACACTTTTTCCATCCTTTTTGGACATTTGGAATTGCTCTGGCGCGAGCTCCACACAATAATTACAACCGATACATTTTTGTCTTTGTAGGGTTATTATGACCATAGCAATCGGCTTTATGCAGTAGCGTATTCGGTCTTAACTACCTTGTACAATTTATCTGAAGGGCGAATTCGAAATGGCAAAGGCAGTGTGATGCTGTCTCCTTTTGTAGCCGTTTCTTGCGTCTTATCATTGACGAGCATTTCTGAAAGCTCAAGTTCTTGAGCGCCGGTTGTCGGCCCTTGAATAAGCACCGTGTCCCCGAGTTTTAAATCGTAGGCCTCAATTTTAAATTCCCCAATATTTGTTTTCGGGAAAAAGTGAACGCCCTTGCCCACATACACCTTCTTTTGGGTGGCCTTTGAACCATTGGCTTCGCTCCACTCGCCGAGTTTTTGACCCAGATAGTAGCCGCTCCAAAAACCGCGATTGTAAACTTTTTCAAGTTCTCCCATCCACTGAGCAACCCGCTCTTTATTAAAAGTCCCTGCTGCATGAGCATCAATAGCCTCTCGATAGGTCTTTATTACCTTGGCCACATACTCAGGGGCACGACCTCGGCCCTCAATCTTTAAAACCTTAACCCCTGTATCGATCACTTGATCCAAAAAATCTAGGGTACACAAGTCCTTTGGAGACATCATGTACTCGTTATCCAATTCTATTTCAAAGCCACTTTCCTGATCGATCACGGTATATTTCTTGCGACAATTTTGTTTGCAAGCGCCTCGGTTCGCAGAGGAATTGTGGGAGTGCAGGCTCAAATAACACTTGCCTGAAACGGCCATACACAAAGCGCCGTGACCAAAAATTTCCACCTCAACTAATCTTCCGCTTGGGCCACGTACATCATCGCGCTCTATTTGCTCCACGATTTTCTTTACCTGACGTAAACTGAGCTCGCGACTCATTACCATAGTATCTGCGAACATGGCATAAAACTTTACGGTCTCGATATTCGTAATATTAATCTGAGTTGAGATATGTATCTCCATACCGATTTGACGTGCATAAGCAATAACCGCCTGATCCATAACAATCACCGCAGTGATTCCTGCGCTTTTTGCCGCGTCTAATAAGGTCTTGATGATCGAAAGGTCATGGTCGTAAATAATGGTGTTTAAGGTCAAGTAAGTACGCACCTTTTTGGCCTCACATCGCTGCACAATTTCGGGTAAGTCTTGTATTGTAAAATTAATGCTGGCGCGAGCGCGCATGTTGAGCTGGTCCACTCCAAAATAAACCGAGTCCGCCCCATTGTCGATTGCGGCCTGCAGCGATTCAAAATTTCCCGCAGGGGCCATTAATTCTATAGTGCCATTTTCCGTCATAGCCTGAGCATTATTTTCGGCAAAGGTACTAATTGCTGTAAATTAATGGGATAAAAATCTGGGCGGCCACAGCCGCCCAGATTAAGGTCATCATTACAACAAGAGCAAAGTTTGGCAATGCACCTCAGTGGCATACCGTCTTTGACCCTCAGGATCTTCCCATGATCGGGTAACGAGTTTGCCCTCTAAGGCCACTTCTTTGCCTTTGCCCAAGTAAAGCTCTATCAGTTCGGCGGTTTTTCCCCAAGCAATTACATTATGCCACTGTGTGTCCTTAATGCGTTCCCCCTTATTGTTTTTGTAACTCTCATTAGTTGCCATTGAAAACTTTGCTAGTTTCTGGCCCGAAGCTACGGTTATAATTTCTGGGTCATTGCCCAAATTTCCGATCAACTGTACTTTGTTTCTTAACGTACTCATAATTCTAAATTTTAATATTAAACAGTTAATAATGCCTGCCAATAAACAGATTAACCCTGCAAATATCGCGTGGTTTTCCACAAAAATTTCTCTTTTAAACGTTTAATTTCAAAGGGGTATAATCGAATTTATAAATTCAGACTTCGTCAATTTTTGTATCTTCAATGGCGTGAAGTACAAATCGTACCTCGCGACACTGGCATATGTGAATCAGCCTATCTGAATCAACAAATAAGAGATCATGAGTCATTATCATTTAAAGAGTGCAGACGCGTTCCAAAAGGCTTATCAAGCAAGTGTTGATCATCCTGAAGCCTTTTGGGATAAAATCGCGAAAAATAACTTTATATGGCAAAAGCACTGGTATAAAACCTTTGAATGGGATCAAAAAAACACCCACATTAAATGGTTTCTAGGTGGCCAACTCAACATCACAGAGAACTTATTGGATCGACATTTAATCCATAATGCCGACAAAACTGCTATAATCTTTGAGCCCAACAACCCGGATGAGCCTCATCAAGAAATAAGCTATGCTGACCTGGCTAAGTCCGTGAATAAAATGGCCAATGTACTCAAGGATCAAGGGGTGCAAAAAGGAGATCGCGTTTGCATTTATCTCCCAATGATTCCCGAGTTAGCCATAACTGTTTTGGCTTGTGCGCGCATTGGCGCCATACATTCGGTGGTGTTTGCTGGCTTCTCATCCAGTGCACTAGCCGCACGCATCAATGATTGCCAATGTGCTTTGGTAGTCACCAGCGACGGTGGATTCCGCGGCCCTAAGACTATAGATTTAAAATCCATCGTCGATCAGGCACTGGAAAATTGCCCAGTGGTTCAAAGAACTTTGGTAGTTGCCAGAACACATCAAAAGAGCGACATGGTCCCGGGAAGAGATCTTTGGCTAAAACCACTTTTCGACCAGGCCTCTGATCAATGCCCTGCAACCACAATGGACGCCGAAGACCCTTTGTTTATTTTATACACCTCAGGCTCAACAGGCAAACCAAAAGGTATGGTCCATACCTGTGGTGGGTATATGGTCTACGCAGCCTATACTTTTAAAAACGTATTTCAATACGCTGAACATAATATTTATTGGTGTTCCGCCGATATCGGTTGGATCACAGGGCACAGTTATATTCTTTACGGACCTCTGGCCAATGGAGCGACAACACTAATGTTTGAAGGTGTGCCTTCATATCCCGATTTTGGGCGCTTTTGGGCCATCATTGAAAAATATAAAGTCACCCAATTTTATACGGCTCCTACAGCCATAAGAGCCCTAGCCAAAGAATCTTTGGACTTTGTGAGCCCATATAATTTATCCAGTCTAAAAGTATTAGGCACTGTGGGAGAACCCATAAATGAGGAGGCCTGGCAATGGTATTTTAAACATATTGGTGGCGGTAAAGTCCCTATCGTAGACACCTGGTGGCAAACCGAAACAGGTGGTGTCATGATTGCGCCACTGCCCAGAATCACTCCAGCAATTCCGACTTACGCTACACTGCCCTTACCTGGCATACAGCCGGTACTGCTCGACGACCAGGGTCAAGAGATAACTGAAACTGAAGCCTCTGGACTTCTTTTTATAAAACATCCTTGGCCCTCGATTGCACGGACCATTTGGGGCGATCATCAGCGCTATGTACAAACTTATTTTGGCGCTCAAACCGATAAATACATGACTGGTGATGGTGCGACTCGGGACGCAAAGGGCAATTATCGCATAACGGGCCGAGTAGATGACGTGATTATAGTCTCAGGCCATAATTTAGGTACCGCCCCCATTGAAGATGCGATAAACGAGCATGAATTAGTCGCTGAAAGTGCGGTTATTGGTGTGCCGCATTCGATCAAAGGCAATAGCCTATTTGGTTTTATTATTCTCAAAGGCCACCCCGATTCGGAAGAAAATCTCAAGAGCGCAATCAACCAATGCATTACTCAGCATATCGGTCCCATTGCAAAACTTGATGAAATGGTCTTTACACCTGGTTTGCCAAAAACGCGAAGTGGTAAAATCATGCGGCGTATTTTGCGCAATATTGCCCAAAAGAATTTTGATGCCTTGGGAGATACAAGTACGCTTCTTAACCCAGAAATTGTCGCGGAATTGATTCAGGTGATGCAAAAAAAACATTAAAAGTGATTTAGGGTATGGTTTTTGTAACCATAAAGTCCAAACTAAATTAACCCTGATCACTACGATTTCTCAATGCGTCAAGTTCTTTTTGTTCTGAGTCTATTTTATTGTATTTCCACAACTGCCCAAACCCTAAATATATTGGACAGTACGTCTCTATTACCCGTGGTTCATGCAACAGTAGTGGACACTTTAACCAAGCAATATACTTGGACCGACCTTGCGGGTAAAGCGAGCCTAGAGTCCTTTTCTACCGAGGCTATATACGATATTCAAGCCCTGGGATATCACCGTGTCACGCTTTCCTACAACCAACTCGAGACTCAAAACTTTAATCTACTTCTTGAGCCTAACAATACAGAACTGGATCAAGTTGTCGTCTCTGCAACTAAGTGGCGGCAGCCTAAAGACAAAAGCCCGTTAAAGGTAGTGGCTATTAAAACTGCGGATATTGTGTTGCAAAATCCACAAACAGCTGCGGATTTGCTCGGAAATTCAGGGGTGGTCTTTATTCAAAAAAGCCAACAGGGTGGGGGGAGCCCAATGATTAGAGGGTTTGCCACTAATCGCTTAATTTATTCTGTCGATGGAGTTAGAATGAATACGGCAATTTTTAGAGGAGGAAATCTTCAAAACGTTATTTCTTTGGATGCCCTCTCCTTGCAAAGCGCAGAAGTTTTATTGGGCCCAGATTCAGTCATTTACGGAAGTGATGCCATAGGGGGTGTGATGAGTTTCCAGACTTTAGGGCCAAAATTTACAAACAGTGAGCAACTTTCTATTACGGGGCGTGGCCTCACCCGTTTGGCTTCTGCAAATTTTGAACGGACTGCCCACGTGGACCTTCAGTTGGGCGCTAAAAAGTGGGCATTAACCTCTAGCTTTACCAGGACTAATTTCGGCGACCTACGCCAGGGAAATCATGGGCCTGAAGACTACCTCAGACCGTTTTTTGTCACCCATTACAACGGGCAAGACATTGTCAGGCCGAACCCCAATCCAAACCGTCAAGTTCCTTCTGGTTACAATCAAAGCAATCTGATGCAAAAGGTCTTTTACCGACCAAATGCGAACTGGACCCTAAGTCTGGCTTATCATCACTCGGAAACTTCTTCCTATAGCCGCTATGATCGTCAATTAAGGACAAAAAATGGTTTGCCGCGTTATGGACAGTGGGATTACGGCCCACAAAAATGGGCCATGAAACAATTCACTTTGAATCATTCTTCGGACCATGGGATTTTCTCGGAATTGACTTTGAGCCTTGCGCAACAAGACTTTGAAGAAAGTCGCATCAGCAGAAATTTTAATGACCCCATTCAAGAAAATCGCACTGAAAATGTGGTGGCCTATTCTGCCAATGTTGACCTACGTAAAAATTTGGGGCAAAAAGGGGAGCTTTTTTATGGACTTGAGTGGGTCCTAGATCAAGTAACCTCGAAAGGAATCCAGAAAAACATTGCCGCCAGCACAAGTGCTCCAGGACCTTCTCGCTATCCTCAAGCCGATTGGCAGTCCTATGCCGCCTACCTCTCTTATCAGCATCAATGGACTTCAAAGTTATTGTCTCAAGCAGGACTGCGTTACAATGGAATCGGCCTTTCAGCCAAATTTGATAACTACTTTTACCCCTTGCCATTTGAAGAGGCAGAACTGAATACTGATGCTCTTACAGGAAGCCTCGGTTTTGTCTACAAACCCTCTTCGCTATGGAACTTTCGCGCAAATATGTCTACCGCATTCAGAGCTCCTAACGTAGACGATATGGTTAAAGTATTTGACTCAGAACCTGGAGCTGTAGTTGTACCGAACCCTGATCTAGCTCCAGAATATGCCCTTAGCTGGGATTTAGGCGTTGCCCACATGCTCGGTAAAAAGTTAAAAGTAGACCTCAGTGGCTATTTCACGCGGCTCGATAACGCACTTACGCGAAGAGATTATACTTTAAATGGAGCCGCTGAAATAATCTATGACGGAGAACTGAGTCGGGTACAAGCCATTCAAAACGCGGCTCAGGCTCAGGTTTATGGCATTCACACAGGCATCGAACTCAAATTGCCTTCGGGCTTTGAGCTCACCTCAGATGTTAATTGGCAAAAAGGAACTGAGGAGATGGATGATGGTTCTATAAGCGCTGCGCGTCATGCCGCCCCTTGGTTTGGTGCAACACGACTATGGTTCCGCGCCCAAAACCTTGTGGTTCAAGGCTACACGCAGTACAGCGGTGGCTTCAGCCATAACGAGCTCCCTGTTGAAGAGCAATCAAAAACCGAAATTTATGCCCTCGATGCCCAAGGCAATACCTATGTGCCTTCATGGCAAACCTTTAATATTAAGGCCCAGTATTCTCTGGATGAGCATATTGACCTGATCGCTGGAATAGAAAATATTACAGATCAACGCTACCGCACTTACAGCTCTGGAATATCAGCTGCCGGCCGGAATCTAATTTTGGCACTACGCGCGCAAATATAATTTCATTGCTTAAATTAGGGTGATGAAACAATTGATCGCTTTGGCCTTTGGGCCATTATTGGCTGGCATTATTCTATTGCTCCCCGAACCTCTCTTTAATCCATTAATGGATAAGATTCTTGCAGCATGTCTTTGGATGGTTGTTTGGTGGATTACTGAAGCCGTTTCGATTTCAATAACAGCTTTGCTCCCGATTGTTTTGTTTCCCTTGCTTGGTGTCAGTTCCATAGGCAAGGTTACTGTGCATTATGCTAACCCTATAGTATTTCTTTTTTTCGGTGGATTTGTAATTGCATTGGCTTTAGAGAAAGTAGCGCTGCACAAGCGCATGGCACTGCATATTTTAAGGCTCACAGGACCAAAGGCTAACGGCGTTGTTTTTGGCTTCATGCTGGCTACTGCTCTGCTTTCTATGTGGATTTCAAACACCGCCAGTACTGTAGTGATGCTCCCTATGGCTTTATCGGTATACGCTTTGGTTAAAAAGAAAACCAAAAAGAATAAGAAGAAACTCCATCGATTTGCTCTTAGCCTTATGCTCGGCATTGCTGCGGCCGCAAACATAGGGGGTATGGCCACCTTAATCGGCACCCCGCCAAACAGCGTGATGCTCGCTTTTTTAAATGAGCAGTACCAAATCGATATCGGATTTTTTCAGTGGATGACCTTTGGGGTTCCTTTGTCTGGAATACTGCTCCTATTGGCGTATTGGATTATCGTGCGCTGGGCTTATCCCAGTAGGCTCGGACTTCTAGACAGCGCACATGACATCATAGAAGATGAACTGCGCGCTCTAGGACCTATGAAACGCAAAGAACGTGCTGTATTGACCTTATTTCTGATGACGGTCTTTGGCTGGGTACTGCGAGGACAAATCAATGAATGGTGGCCCGCATTATCCCTTACAGACACCCACATAGCGATGATCGGAGCGATAGCACTTTTTACGATTCCCGTAAAAAAAGGCGCCAAACCTTGTGTACTTCAATGGGATGATACGGCCAAACTCCCTTGGGGTATATTGATTTTGTTTGGTGGCGGGCTGGCCCTAGCTAGTGCCTTAGCTCAAGGTGGCTTTATCGATGCTATTCAATATTTCATCAGCGGACAAAACCAATGGTCATCGGTGCTGATCTTAATTGCTTTAGTGACCCTAGTGCTGTTTTTAACAGAGCTGATGAGTAATGTCGCCCTTGTTACGGTATTTTTACCAGTAATCGCTGGGATTGCTCTGGGCTTAGATCAGTCTATTTTGGCTATGGTCATTCCTATTACCCTGGCCTCGAGTTGCGCATTTATGCTCCCTATGGCGACCCCGCCAAATGCCATAGTCTTTGCCAGTGGGCATGTTAGTGTGGCGCAAATGGTACGCTCTGGATTCTGGTTGAACCTTTTGTCACTGATTGTAATTCTGTTGACCAATTATTTCTTGTTGCCATTAATTTTTTAAAAACCTTTATCTCTCCGTAACTTTGACATTCATTTCAAAGCTATGAAACACACTAAGGAAGAACGCTTTCAAAAACACGTGCTGTCTAAATATCAGATTTACAACAGCATTTTTATGACGTTGCCCTTTGATTCTATTACCAAAACAGGGGTGCTTTTACCATTATTCGAAGAGCTTTGTATTTCTGGCTATGAACAAGGAAAAAATCCTTCACAAATTGTCCAAGAATTCTTTGAACAATACCGGCCCGACTTTGATAAAAAACAGCAAATCGACTTGCTTTTTAATTTCATTCAATATATTGAGCGGCAGGTAGTTCTATTTGACGCTATAGAGGAGGCTACTTTTTCAATAATCAATAATCTCGAAGGAAGAGGAACTTTGCGCAGCATTAAGGATGAGGCCAAAGAAAAAAATGAACGAGAGGCTTTAAAAAATTATCTAAAACGCTTCAAAGTAAGACCTGTTCTTACAGCACATCCCACCCAATTTTATCCTGGTTCTGTTTTAGGGATCATAACGGATTTGGCCAAAGCCATTGAGAAAAATAAATTGGAAGACATAAAATTGCTCTTAGCGCAATTAGGGAAAACACCGTTTTTCAAAAAATCCAAACCCACTCCATTTGATGAAGCTGTGAGTTTGATTTGGTATTTGGAACATGTCTTTTATCATGCTGCACACAATATTTATCGTTTTACTAAAACGCATATTTTTGATGGAGAGCCTCTGCCCAATGAGCTCATTAATCTAGGATTTTGGCCAGGAGGAGATCGCGACGGAAACCCTTTTGTCACAGCCGAAATCACCCTGGAGGTTGCCACACGCCTCAGGAGAACCCTAATGAAAAACTACTATAAAGACGTGCGTAAATTAAGGCGCCGAATTACGTTTAATAAGGCAGAGTCTTTGGTCATAGGACTAGAACAAAAACTCGCTGAAGAACTCAACCCTAATTTTCCTGTAACAGGAGATCGGGCGGAGGAATTTCTTACCGACTTGCATGTCTTGAAAGATATACTGGAACAAGAACATGAAGGGCTTTTTGTGAATCTAGTAGAGGAACTCATCGAGAAAATGCAGCTATTCGGATGCTATTTTGCTTCTTTGGACATTCGTCAAGATTCACGAATCCATACCAAGGCAATAATGGCCATTGCTCAAGCTTATCCTGAGATAATCCCCGAAAATTATACCACCTTAGAGGACGCTCAAAAAATAGAATTGCTCAGCACTTTAAACAATAATGTTGATCCAGACAAAATAGATGATGAAATGGGCAAGCAAACTTTGGGCTCAATTTATGCCATGAAAAGCATACAGGCTAAAAACGGGACCAAAGCTTGCGAACGCTATATCATAAGTAATAATGGCAGTGTGGTAAATGTCATGGAGGCCTTTGCGATGATTCGTCTGTGCGATTGGGAAGAGCCCAGCTGCGATGTAATTCCATTGTTCGAGACCATTGATGATCTCAAATCCGCGGAAAAGGTCATGGAGGCCTTATACAATAATCTCGAATACCAAAAACACCTCAAAAGACGCGGAAATCGTCAATCTATTATGCTGGGATTCAGTGATGGCACTAAAGACGGCGGGTATCTGATGGCAAACTGGGCCATTTATCGCGCAAAAGAACGTCTCACAGAAATCTCAAGAGCCTATGGCATCACGGCCTTATTTTTTGACGGTCGTGGAGGGCCACCAGCGCGAGGGGGAGGAAAAACGCATCAATTCTATGCCTCACTAGGCAACACTATTGAACACGAAGAAGTGCAACTCACCATTCAAGGCCAAACCATTAGCTCTAATTTTGGCACTATAGATGCTTGTCAATACAATTTGGAACAGCTGATCAGTTCAGGAATAGCCAATGAGATTTTTGCGCCTGACCAAGCCAATATTGACCCTGAGCAAAGGATGATTTTAGAACAACTCGCTGAGTTGAGCTATGATGCCTACAGGGAGTTTAAGCATCACCCGAAATTTATGCCTTATCTCGAGCACATAAGCACACTTAAGTATTACGCCAAAACAAACATCGGAAGTCGTCCAGCAAAACGTGGCAATACTGATAAGTTAAATTTTAGTGACCTTCGCGCCATACCTTTTGTCGGGAGTTGGAGTCAACTCAAGCAAAATGTGCCCGGATTCTATGGTGTTGGCATCGCACTCAGCGCTTTGAAAGCTCAAGGCAAAATGATTGAACTACAACAGCTATATAAGAGCTCAGCTTTTTTTAGAACCCTGCTTGAAAACAGTATGATGAGTTTGAGTAAAAGTTATTTTCCCCTGACCCAATACCTCAAAGATGATCCTGAATTCGGGGAGTTTTGGCAGCTGATTTATCAAGAATACCTGCGCTCGAAAGAACTCTTATTAGAAGTCTCAGGGGTAGAGCAACTCATGGAAGATTCTCGTGCAATGCGCGCCTCCATCGGTGTGCGCGAACGTATCGTATTGCCACTGCTGACCATACAGCAGTATGCCTTGCGCAGCATACAGACTATTCAAAATCAAGGCGGAGCACACCCAGATTTAGTCGTCTTTGAAAAAATGGTGACACGCTCACTTTTTGGCAATATCAATGCCAGTCGCAATAGCGCTTAATCATTCCAGATGGAATGACTGCACAAAATTCATGAGCAGTTTAGCCAAAAACCTGACGGTAGATCTCGATTGATTTTGGCCGCTTAAATCCTGTGGCATGCATTTGCATATAATCCATCAGCAGGTCCAGAAGGGCTCTTCTTTGCTGGGTGGTGGTTTTCCATTGGGCTAATTGTCCAAAAGGAGTTTTAGCCAAAGTACATAAATCCTGAACCACTGACCCGTGACGTGTAACCCCAGCAGATGAAGCCTGAAATACTCCCTCTTCAAGATTAAAATAAGGCTGGTCACCCTGTTTAAAATCTGGATAACAGCCCAAAAATTGCTGGAACTCCAAAACTATTTTCAAATGAAAATTCATCGGTGCATCCGCGGCATCTAGTGCCAAAAGTGCTTCACTTAAAAACGTAAAAAGATCAGGATTAGGTTCTTGCTCTTGCAAAGTCATTTTAAAAACTTCTGCCAGAAACAAGGCCATAGAACTCTTTACAATATCACTGTTAAGACTCAGGTAATGGACGGCTACCTTAGCCTCGGTCAATCGCTCTAGCTGCCCTTTGTCGCGATGCATGGCTTGAATTTGCAATTGCATTAGGGGTTGAAACATTGCTGGGCGAAAGGCTCCTCTTTTCGACTTTTGTAAGCCCCGAATCATATAGCTACGCAATCCTGAAGACTCTGTGAGCATTTTGACAATGACGTCTGATTCCCCATAACGCACGGTCGCTAGTACTATAGCTGGTGTATCAACCCTCATCAGCGCACGATCATGATTTTGAGCACTTTTGTTTCGAAAGCATCCTCCGAGGTAATTAAAACCAAATAAACCCCTGAGGCCACATTGTGGCGTCCGAAAGCCCGGGTATCCCAAAGCACACTGCCCCCTTGGCTTTTGGTCTCAAAAACCAAATTGCCTTCGATATCCGTTATTTTAACATTGGCCCCCGCTGTTAGTCCATCGACTGTGACCTGACCTTGAAATCCTGGACGCACAGGATTTGGATAGACATAGGCGCCAGCCAAGTCATCACGGGCGTCGGTGGCAGAGCCCTCAAAAGCCACAAGACCTTTTGTGGTAGCAAAATAAACCCTTCCGCTATCGCCATCTATGGCGATGTCTTGGACATTATCCGATGGCAAAGGCGAGTTTTCTTTGGTAAACCTAAGTATTGTTTCTTGGCCATTGGCTGATAGGTAAAAAACACCAGAAGTAGCTGTAGCGATCCATTTGTTGTTAGACCCATCAACCTCTATATCGGTAACCGACTGCTGAAATAACAATTCTTGGGCCACGCCCTCTTCGAGTATGATGATCGGCTGGGCTTCTACATTGTTGCCACTTTGGAAAAATCCCGTGGTATTGTAGAGTACCCTGAGGCCTTCCCGTGTACCAAGCCAAAGGCGATTATTTTTATCAAAAGCCAAACTACGCACATCGGTTGAAGGCAAATTGCCATTGCCAACCCCTTCAGTAATGCGATTAAAACTATTGGAACTCGGGTTGAACCCAACCAGTCCATTTTCAGCAGTACCAAAAAATACATAGCCTTCGCGACTGACTTTCAAATCGGTCAAAGCGAGTTCATCTTCGGCATTGATGATACCAGATAAATCTATTTTTCCGATCTGTCCTGAGGGACTTAAACGCAATAGCCCCTGATCAATTTTGGACTGAACGAACCACAGATTATTATCTCGATCAAAATCCGACCCATAAATTCTGAGCCCTGCTGCGGGGTTTCCGGCGGGAATCGTCAGGCTACTGTTGCTTTGATCATAAAGAATTTCAGGGACACCGGCCGTTAATTTGAGCAAACCAAATTGAAAAGAAGAGGCAAAAACCTGGTTCGGGTCCATGGGATTTATGGTCATTTGTACAATATCACTGGCCCCTAAGAGCTCTGATGCAGGAATATTGTTCCAGCTGTCATTTTGTAATTGACTCAAGCCTCGATAACTCAAAGGATAAGGGTTAAAACTAACGGTAACCTCTCCAAAGCCCACCCATAATTGTCCCCCAGAGGCATCAATAGAAAAGGGATTGTTAAACAAGGGGCCCTGTGGTCCAATTGAGCTCCATTGAAATTGACCGCTATTTTGCTTAAGAAGGCCATTGGCATTTGTGCCCGCAAATATTTGATCCGCAATACCGAGGCCAACGGTAAATTGATCCTCCAGGTGGAAGGGCAATTCGACTACATTAAGCGGCGTAAAATCAGCGCCATAAGTGTTCACCGTAGATTCAGTAGTAATGGTCAAAACATTGTCATTGACGCGCATGTCTACAATGGGGTCTGAGCCAAAGTCGGCCATAATTTGTGCTGGTTCAGGGGTCAAGCGCAGTACCCTTTGATTTGTACGGGCAAAGTAGACCGCATCATTCAAAGTCTGAATTGCGACTATTCCTCCACCAGTAACGGTCTCCCAAGATGCGTAATCAATCAAATCTGGTCCATCAAGAAGGGCCTGTTTAATCCCGTTTTGCGCCGTAGCTGCATAGATGTATGGAGGAAGTATGGTGGTTTGTGCCACTGATATCGTGCTGCCCAACGCTCCGATATAATAGGTATCCCCAAACTCCATTTGATTTAAATCAAATACTGAAATACCAAAATCTGTAGACACATAGACCTGTCCTTGGTACTCGTAGAAGTCATTAATGGCCTTAATGTTTGGCGGAATGCTGGGTTTATTTAAAATAGCCACAATTTGCAACACATTGTCTTGACCTTCAGGGATGATCTCAATCAATCCATTATCGTGACCTACCATGAGTAGATTGTAATCTGCGCTGTAGTGAATTTCCGTAATGGATTCCCCTGAAAGTCCTTCTATGGTAGTAATAGTGGACAGGGCTTCACTCCATGGGTCATAGGAATAAACTGCGTTTTCGGCGGCTACAAAAACCTTATTGTCCCCGTAAGCCACATCCTTTATGCTATTGTATGAAAAAAATCCTGTCCAACGATCGGCATCGGATTGAGCCATAACTGTGAATGCGCCAAAAAACCCTAAAATCAGTAGAAAAAATCTCATGCTGCTGTGCTCGCCCTTTAAACCTCGAAAATTACTATTTATTGTAGAAACCCCCATGAATAATGCACGCATTCATTCAAAAAAAAAGCCCCAAATAGAGGCTTTTGATAGGAAAATAAGAGGCGCTTACACCACTCCTTGAGCCATCATAGCCTCAGCGATTTTTACAAAGCCAGCAATATTAGCCCCTTTGACATAATCGACATAACCGTCTTGGTCTGTTCCATAAGTCACACAAGCCTGATGGATATCATTCATAATTTGATGCAATCTGGCATCGACCTCTTCTGAAGTCCAATTCAATCGTAAAGAATTCTGGGACATTTCTAATCCAGAAGTAGCAACACCTCCAGCGTTAGATGCCTTTCCTGGGCTGAAGAGAATTTTGGCTTTTTGGAAGACCTCGATTGCTCCAGGAGTACAAGGCATATTAGCCCCTTCTCCTACGCAGATACAACCATTGCTCACCAAAGTTTGTGCTTCAGTCTCATTGAGCTCGTTCTGAGTCGCACAAGGCAAAGCGATAGCACAAGGCACGCTCCAAGGTCTTTCCCCGGCCACAAATTTTGCTTTTGGATATGCATTAGCATAATCGCTGATGCGGCCTCTTTTGACATTTTTCAACTCCATTACGAAGGCTAATTTTTCAGCGTCAATACCATCAGCGTCATAAATATACCCGGATGAATCCGAGAGCGTAACCACTTTTCCACCAAGCTGCATGGCTTTTTGGGCGGCAAATTGCGCCACGTTACCAGAACCAGAGATCACCACGGTTTTGCCTGAAATCTCTTCACCTTTTGTGGCCAACATATTTTTTACAAAATACACATTGCCATATCCTGTAGCTTCAGGACGGATCAGGGAGCCACCATAGCTTAGACCTTTCCCTGTCAAAACTCCAGTAAACTCATTGCGCAAACGCTTGTACTGACCGAACATATAGCCTATTTCACGTCCTCCGACACCAATATCTCCAGCAGGCACATCGGTATTAGGGCCGATATGGCGCGCTAGCTCAGTCATGAAACTCTGGCAAAAACGCATTACCTCAGCATCACTTTTACCCTTTGGATCAAAGTCGCTTCCTCCTTTTCCTCCGCCCATAGGCAGAGTGGTCAAACTGTTTTTAAACATTTGTTCAAACCCTAGAAATTTCAGAATGCTCAAGTTTACTGATGGATGGAAACGAAGCCCTCCTTTATAAGGACCTATGGCTGAATTAAACTCCACCCGGTATCCGCGATTGACTTGAATTTGACCTTGGTCATCGGTCCAAGGCACGCGGAAAATCACAGTGCGCTCGGGCTCGGCCATGCGCTCAAGCAACATATGTCCTTGGAATTTGGAGTTGGCTTCTATAAAAGGAATTACCGTTTCGGCAACTTCAGTTACGGCCTGCATGAATTCAGGCTCATTTGGATTTCTTTCTGCTACACGCGAAATAAAATCTTGTATCGATTGTTTCACAAAAAAAGAATTAGAATTTAAGGTAAAAGCTATGAAAGGTTGATTATATGACAAATCCTCCGAGGTTTTAGCAGCTCTTTTTACGATATTGTCAAAAATCGGTCGTTTAATTTTTGGTTTATGCAAATATAAATCACTTAGAGCGATCTGATGACTTTTTTTTGCCAAAACACCGCAGCAACCAATTTATATGAGCCTAAGCGCTAGATTTTTCCTTTCTATTTTATCGCTCGTGGTAAGCCTTAACTCCTTTGGACAAAGAGATGGTTTCGGCGAAGGCGGTTTGCCTATCGGGTTTTCGAATGAGCTGGGTGTTGCCGCAGGGCCTGTAGCATTTTACGGAGACTACGGACAACGCGGGAATTTTGCCACCAATATTGGAAACACTGGGTGGGGTTTTGCCGTGGCCCATTACATCAATTTCGCTTATCGGGCCGATTGTCAGTGTTATAATCCCGACACCTATTTTAACGATCGATTTAAAGTGCGCACTGAGCTAACCATACACAAGACTAATTTTCAGCATTATGGTCAGTGGCTGAGTGCTTCCGCCACCTCATTTACCGCAGATCAATTGCGCGCTATGAAAGGATCCAGTACTGTTTTTGATGTCGGCGTTCAGCTGGACTATTATATATGGAGTATTCGTGATTTTATGGCTGAGGACCAACCATGGGCACCTTATTTCGCCACCGGATTGCATTGGGTGGGCTTTGACCCCTATGCCTATAGCGATTTTGGGAATCTTAATACGCCGATTACCACGCCGGATAAATATTATTACAGTTTTCAACAAGCGGGTGGGTCCACATGGAGTATTGTCACTAGTGTGGGTACTCGTTATAAACTCAGTAAATCTGTCGACTTTTTGATAGACTGGCGCTGGCAATATTACTTTTCGAACTGGGTTGATGGGCTGAATCCTCAATTAGAATTCAATACTCAAGCCCTGGGGCTGGGCAATGGCGTACCTGTCCCTGAAAATAAGGCCAATGACTGGATATTCTGGATAAATTTTGGCGGGGTTTTCTATTTGAATTAGGCTGTTACTCGGCTAAGGCCTGCGCTAAGTCCTGGATTAAGTCATCAGCATCCTCAATACCCACACTAAGTCGAATCAAGGAATCTACTACACCCGTTTTTTCGCGTTCCTCTTTTGGAATACTGGCATGGGTCATGCTCGCTGGATGACCTGCGAGACTTTCAACTCCACCAAGACTCTCGGCAAGAGTAAACACCTTTAATTTTTCAACTGTAGAAATCGCTTTTTGGAAGTCATTGCCTTTGGTTACAAAAGAAATCATACCACCAAAATCTCGCATTTGACTGCGTGCAATTTCGTGATTTGGATGGTCAGGGAATCCCGGCCAATAGACTTTTTCAACCTGAGGGTGACTTTTTAAGTACTCCGCAACAGCGCGTCCGTTTTCACAGTGGCGTTGCATACGCACATGCAGTGTTTTGATCCCACGCAACACCAAAAAGCTATCCTGTGGGCCACAAACAGCACCGCTGGCATTTTGAATAAAATAAAGGCGATCAGCTAGGTCGTTATCCCTTACTACCAATGCGCCCATAACCACATCGCTATGCCCTCCTAAATACTTGGTGGCACTATGCATGACTATGTCCGCGCCAAGAGTCAAGGGTTGTTGTAAATAAGGCGTGGCAAAGGTGTTATCCACTGCCAAAAGTAAGTCGTGTTTTTTTGCAATGGCAGCACAAGCAGCAATGTCCACCACATTCATCATGGGATTAGTCGGGGTTTCTACCCAGATCAATTTGGTGTTGTGATTTATTTTTTGCTCAATTGAAGAGACATCGAACATGCCGACAAAGTGAAACTTAATGCCAAACTTTTCGAATATCTTGGTAAACAATCGATACGTTCCCCCGTAGAGATCATTTGTAGATATAACTTCATCCCCGGGGCTGAGTAATTTCATCACGGCGTCTATTGCTGCCAAACCGCTGCCAAAAGCCAAGCCGTGGTTACCCTCTTCAATACTGGCCAAAGCCGCCTCTAAGGCCGCACGCGTAGGGTTGTGGGTACGCGAATACTCAAATCCCTTGTGTCCCCCTGGGGTACTTTGCGCATAAGTCGAAGTTTGATAAATAGGCGGCATTACTGCTCCATAAGCTGGATCGTGCTTTTGACCCCCGTGAATGGCTTTGGTATTGAATTTCATAGGTTTAATTTCTTAAAAACAAAAGTAAGCGATTCCAAAGGGAATAAGAACACAAGTCAAAGAGAAAACAATTGTATTTTTACCCGATGAAGTTTGTGCGGTATTTTTTTGGGCTTTTGCCGTGGTTAATCTTTTTGGGATGTCAAAGCGCACCAAACATTACTTGGGATTGGCAAGAAACCCGTGCGCATGAACTGGACCTTTGTCACGGGCGCCTTTGTCCTGATTTGATCGTGCACTATCCACATTTTCAAACCCCAGACAGTATTTTGGCCGTAAAACTTAATCGCCTTGCAGATAGTTTAATCATCCAAACCCTTTATTTAGGGAGTGATTCTCCTAATTTTGACCTAAGTATTGAACAAAGCATGAGCCAATATCTTTGGGTGGGCTTAGATTATAAGCCTGATTTAGAGTCCGCGGAATCATATAGTGGATTAATCCAACTCGATGCTGCATGGGAGAACGACAGCCTTTTAATTCTTGAACTAAACAGCCGCTTACTTTTGCCTGATGGCGCGAAAATAATTCAATCAAAAAGACGCATTAACCTGAGCGAAAAAAACTGAATGTCATGAAAAAACTATATTACTTAAGCAGTTGTAGTACTTGTAAACGTATTATAAATCAATGGGGACTCTCTCGAGATTTCGCGATGCAAGACGTCAAAAGTAATCCGCTCACTCTAGAAGATCTAGACCTAATGCATCAACGTTCAGGTAGCTTTGAAGCATTG
>OMJU01000046.1 GCA_900299425.1 Candidatus Rokuibacteriota bacterium | reverse complement strand
TTAAGAAATGTGTGATCATTGTGGTTCCTCACACCAGCTCCTACGATTTTATTATGGGGCTTCTGATCCGCAGTATGATTGGATTAAGGATTAATTATTTGGGCAAAAAAGAACTCTTTACTTGGCCACTGGGTTATTATTTTCGTTGGACCGGCGGCGCGCCTTTGGATCGGACTCCAGGCCAAAACAAGGTCGAAAGCATTGCTCAATTATTTGATAAGCATAAGACCTTTAGATTAGCCTTGTCTCCAGAGGGTACGCGTAAAAAGGTCACCAAATGGAAAACAGGATTCTATTATATTGCCACTACCGCCGAAGTCCCGATTATTCCGATAGCCTTAGACTTTGCAAAAAAACAGGTGCGTATTGGTGGGGTCTTTCAACCTACGGGGGTAATTGAAAATGATATTCCGGTTTTAGAACAGCACTTTATCGGTGCAGTAGGCCATATTCCAGAATATTCTTGGACTCCAGAGTCTTAGTCTTCTGATTCACTCATGGTGTGGTAGACGTTTTGCACGTCATCGTCCTCTTCAATTTTTTCAAGTAGTTTTTCTACATCAGCGACTTGTTCCGGGGTCAGGGTTTTAGTCACCTGTGGAATGCGCTCAAATCCAGAAGAAAGTATCTCTAGGTTGTTGGTTTCTAGATAATTTTGAATGGCGCCAAAACTCTCAAATGGGGCGTAAATCATACAGCCGTCTTCGTCCTGAAAGATTTCTTCAACCCCAAAATCAATGAGTTCTAATTCGAGCTCCTCCATATCCATGGCTCCAGCATCGATTCGAAAATTACATACATGATCAAACATAAAGACCACGGAACCCGAAGTCCCGAGACTGCCATCACATTTATTGAAATACGAACGAATATTGGCCACAGTACGGGTATTATTGTCAGTAGCAGTTTCTACTAAAATTGCGACGCCATGAGGGGCATAACCCTCAAAAACGACTTCTTTATAATTCCCTTGGTTTTTGTCTGAGGCGCGCTTAATAGCGCGTTCTATATTGTCCTTAGGCATATTGACTGCCTTGGCATTTTGAATTACTGCACGAAGTCGAGAATTCCCATCGGGATCGGGACCACCTTCTTTCACGGCCATGACAATATCCTTGCCGATTCTTGTAAAGGCCTTGCTCATGGCGGACCAGCGCTTCATTTTACGCGCTTTTCTAAATTCAAATGCTCTTCCCATGGTTTATGTATTTAGGCAAAAATAAAAATTACTCAGCAGCGGTAAAACTCGTATTGAAAAAATATTTAATCCTCTGTTTGGCTAAGAATTCAAAAGTGATTTAGTAGTTTCAATGTGACTGAGTGTCCCCTGAGTGATTACCTCTTGAACGTTGATTTGCAGATGACTCGGCCATTGTGCAGCTTCGCTCATCAAGGCTAAATAGGTTTCTTTGTTTGAATTGTAGACGTGGGTAACCCTGGGTTGTTTGCGCCCCAGTAAATCGGATATTTCGGTGATCAGATCGATGTGATGAATTAAATCTGTGCTGGCGCAATGCACAATGCCGCATGCTTTTTGATTGATCAGGTAATGAATTTGTTTAACCAGCATATCTCTTGTTATTGCGCTTACAATGAGGTTAGGAAAAACTTCAATCGGGTCGTTTTGGGCTAGTTTTAATTTTATATCCCGCACCACGGGACTATTAATGCCGATAACCATTGCCACACGCGCAATGAGCCATTGATCGTCGGGCAATTTTTGGATTAATTTCTCGAGGTCGATAAAATATTTGCCAGTTTGTGAAATACTCTGTCTGCGATGACTTGGATAGGATGGATGCTGATCTACGGCATCAAAGACCATGACATGAGAAAGTAGCGTTATCTGGGTTTTGTGGACGTAAGCATACTGAATCAGCTCGCTTATTGCGTCTAGTCCCGCCTGGTGTGCACTCCACATAGTCACTATGACATGGGAAGGACGTACCTGTTCAAGTATTGGACCCAAAGCATCGCTACTGCTATTATAGTGATAAAACGCACCGTGATTTTCCCAAAAATCGTCTGGATTACAGAAGGTGCCAAAAACTTGATAGAAGGATTGAAACTCCCGATAGAGCGCTCTACCCAGATAACCGCTGCCACCGACAATTAAAATGCGTTCTATTGATTTTTTACGCATGGGCACAGGGTTTAAGCCTTTTTGTAAAAGGGAAGTTTGACGACTTTTGCCGCTAATTGTTTTTGACGAATGCTGATATAGATGGTCTGATCTAAAGCGCTATAAGGAGTCTCGACGTACCCTAGTCCAATACCCTTATTCAACGAGGGCGACATGGTTCCACTTGTGACACGACCGATTTCGGTGCCGTCTTCTTTGACAATAGGGTAACCATTTCTTGGAATTCCGCGCTCTAAAAGTTCAAAGGCACACAATTTTACTTTAGGACCTTCTTCTTTTTCTTTGGCGATAGCGGCATTATTGACAAAATCTTTGGTGAATTTAGTAATCCAACCCAGTCCAGCCTGAATCGGGGAGGTGGTGTCGTCTATGTCATTTCCATAGAGACAATAGCCCATTTCTAGACGTAAGGTATCTCTTGCGGCCAAACCTATGGGTTGAATATCGTGTGCTGCACCAGCCTCAAATAAAGCCTTCCAAATGGCTTCAACCTGGCGATTAGCGCAATACAATTCAAACCCGCCACTCCCGGTGTACCCAGTATTGCTGATGATGACATCGCTTTGACCAGCGAGTGTCCCGGTGCTAAATCTGTAAAATTTTATAGCACTCAAATCCGTGTCAGTCAGTGTTTGAATCACTGCCTGAGCCTTTGGTCCTTGCACAGCCAAAAGAGAAAAATCCTCGGAGCGATTTTCTAAAATTGCCCCCATAGTGTTGTGCTTATTGATCCAGGCCCAATCTTTTTCAATATTTGAGGCATTGACCACAAGCAAATAATGGTCTAAGCTAAATCGGTAGATGATCAAATCATCAACGATGCCCCCAGTATCATTAGGCATACAGGAATATTGCGCTTGACCATCGGTCATTATTGAGGCGTCATTACTGCTGATTTTTTGAATCAGGGCCAAAGCATTAGGGCCACTGACAAAAAATTCACCCATATGAGAAACATCAAAAACGCCCACGCCTTCGCGAACACATTGGTGCTCTTGATTAACTCCTAGATAAGATACAGGCATATTAAACCCAGCAAATGGAACCATTTTGGCCCCTAGAGCTTGGTGTACTTGGGTAAGTGCGATTTGTTTCATAAAACAGGCTTATAACAAGGGCGTAAAGTTAGTGAATCAGACCCTTTTTTTGGTCGTGTGACCTTATTGTTTTTATCACTAAATTGGCCCTATGAATCCTGTGCATTATATCAGTTCAGAGCCACTCTCACTCTCTAGGGTGAGTGACCTGCTCCATCAGACCTATACACTAGAACTCAGCGCAGATGCCGTCAAGCGTATAGAGGACAACTACGCTTATTTACACCGCAAAATTGACCAATACAAGGCCCCGATCTATGGGATCAACACAGGCTTTGGCTCACTTTGTGACACTGCGATAGACCCAGAGCACCTGGCTCAATTACAAACCAATTTAGTGCGTTCGCATGCTTGTGGCATGGGCCCTGAAGTACCCTCAGAGGTGGTGCAGATCATGCTTTTGCTGAAAATTCAATCCTTGAGTTATGGCTACAGTGGAATTGTACTGAGTACCGTACAGCGTTTGATCGACTTTTACAACAATGGTGTTTATCCTGTGGTTTATCAGCAGGGTAGTCTTGGCGCTTCAGGTGATTTAGCGCCCTTGGCCCATGTCTCTTTAGCCCTGATTGGAGAGGGGCAAGTCTATTATCAGAATGAAAAAATAAACGCCCAAGCCTTGCATAAAAAACTGGGTTGGACGCCCATTGCCCTTCAGGCCAAAGAAGGTCTTGCTCTGCTTAATGGAACTCAGTTCATGAGTGCTTATGGGGTGTATGGGGTATTGAAAGCCAAACGTTTGTCCTATTGGGCTGACCTTATTGGCGCCTTGTCTCTAGAGGCCTTTAACTGCAATGAGCAGCCTTTTGATCCACTGGTTCATTACATCCGACCACATCAAGGACAAATACAGACCGCCGAGCGAATTAGAGAATTTTTAGAAGGCAGTGACTTAGCCCAACAACCTGATAAAAAAGTTCAGGATCCTTATTCTTTTAGATGTATTCCTCAAGTTCATGGAGCCACTAAGGATACCTTGAGATTTGTGGCCCAGACCATGACCACGGAGATTAATTCAGTAACGGATAATCCCAATGTATTTGCTCAGGAAGATACCGTGATCTCGGCGGGTAATTTTCATGGGCAACCCTTGGCCTTAGCCCTTGATTATTTGGGTATTGCGTGTGCCGAATTGGCCAGTATTTCTGAGCGCCGCAC
>OMJU01000045.1 GCA_900299425.1 Candidatus Rokuibacteriota bacterium | reverse complement strand
TGGGCGTGATCAGCGTGCTTTGGGTTGTTGTTGGATTCAGTTTGGCCTTTGGAGATAGCCTTGGAGGATTTGTTGGTAATCCCACAACATTTTTTGCTTTCAAAGGGGTTTCGTTGAGTCCCAACCCTGAATTTTCTGAAAATATACCCTTTTTACTTTTCGCCCTTTTTCAATTGAAATTTGCCATAATCACTCCCGCTTTGATTACAGGAAGTTTTGCCGAGCGCATTCGCTTTAGAAGCTATATATTGTTTATGGTTTTATTCTCTATTCTCATTTACGCACCACTAGCACACATGACTTGGCACCCAGATGGATTGTTGCGCCAATGGGGAGTGTTAGATTTTGCCGGGGGCACAGTGGTACATATGTCTGCTGGAATTGCTGCTCTAGCAGGTGCGATTTACTTAGGTAAACGCCAAGACCGTATAGAAAAACCCGCCAACATTCCGTTTGTTATTTTGGGTACAGGCTTGTTGTGGTTTGGTTGGTTTGGATTTAATTCTGGCTCCGCCTTAGGGGCTAATACAGATGCGGTTATCGCTTTTGCGAATACAAATTTAGCCTCAGCCACCAGTATGCTGACCTGGATCTTTTTGGAACGCTTTCAGAATCGAAAAATGTCTGCATTAGGGGCGTGTATTGGGGCAATAGTAGGGCTTGTGGCCATCACCCCAGCCGCGGGATTTGTGAGTCTTGGTGCGAGTGTATTTATAGGGTTTGTGGCCTCAATAGTGAGTAATTTCGCCATCAGACTTAATAAGAAATCTGAAATTGACGATACTTTAGATGTTTTTCCAAGCCATGGCGTGGGAGGAATTGTAGGCATGATCATGACCGCGATATTAGCGGAGGAAGTTGGCCTAATATATGGACAAACCACCACCTTTGTCTATCATCTTATTGCGCTAGTCTTAGTGGCGGTTTTCACATTTGTAGGGAGTTATGCACTTTATAAAATCACAGATGTACTTCTGTCGATGCGTGTGAGAGAAGACCAAGAATATCGCGGATTGGATGCCTCACAACACGGGGAATACCTAGAGCAATAAAGACTGCCCAAAAGACTTAGCTTACAAGATTAGACTTAATCCTTGGGTTTATTTTGTTCTGGGGCTTCCTTTACTTTTGAACTGAAGGGTAATCCGAGTTGCGTTAAAAAACTTTGGTCATTAAGGTGGTCTGCGCGATCTACACCAAAGATAATTTCATTGCGATCACCATAAATAAAAGTGCCAAAAATGCGATCCCAGATCGACAATATATTGCCAAAATTTTGATCGGTCCACGGCATGCTGCGGTGGTGGTGGAATTTATGTACCCCTGGGGTGACAATAAGGTAACTTAGGGCCTTATCCACGCTTAGTGGTAAAGCAATATTAGCATGAGTCCAATAAGTAAATAGCACACTTAAAATTCTGTAAAACAAATAAAAAGACACAGGCATACCCATGATGAGCACGGCGATGAGTGCAAAAACTTCACGCAGCACAAAATCAAAAGGGTGATGACGTGTTCCTGTAGTGACATCTACGTGTTTGTCTGAATGATGCACCATATGCAGTCGCCACATCCATGGGACTTTATGCAAGAGGTAATGCACCCCATATTGTGCAATTAAATCCAGCACCATAATGGATAATACGAGTTCTATCCAAACAGGAGCTTCTACAAAACTAAGGAGCCCAAAATTTGACTGACCCAGCCAAACAAAAACACCTGCAGTAAGGACACCAAAAACCACATTGATGATCATCACAATGGCCAAAAGTCCAAAATTAGTTCGGGCATGACGGCCTTTGTCATAATTGTTTTTCACATCACGGTAATATCCCTCTAAAACCCAAAAAACAGCAATACAAAAGACCACCCAGCCTAATTTTTGCCACACAGGCATTTGTTCGAAAAACAAAAGAAATGCATTCATGGATTAAGGTTTTAAAATGTTACTATAGGCCTCTGGGTTTTGCAAAATAGCAATTCCAGCAAGGATTTCCGGGTCATTTTGCGTTTTGTAATCATAAAGTCCTGAACGATAAAAATAGCGCGGCAATAAAGACTCTACCAGCAGAGTTTGTACCGCCCCTTTTTTAGCCTTTAACAAGTCAATTTTGGCCTTTAAGAGACTTTTACTCATAGATTCAAGTTCTTTATTGACATAAGGCGCAAGCCCCTCTTTCTCTGCAGCCAAAGCAAACTCGGAAAACGCACCCTCAGAGACTGTTTTAATGGCCTCGGGGTGTCCCGCAACAAACACCAAAAAGTCATCAAAGTCTTTTGCGCTAAATTCAAACTCGTCGAGACGAGTAAAAGAATGTGTTTTCATAAATTCTGTACTGTAATCCAGGATGATTCTTGATTTGAGCAAGGACGATAAAAGTGTGTGATCACTGGAACTCTCAAATACTTTGTCTGGCAGTATACCGCCGCCATCGTAGACCGTGCGACCGGCAGCAGTTTTAAAAGCATTGTACTGGTCTGGTTCAGTGCGAATGGGCTCACCTTCAGCGTCACGCTGCCAGTAATCCAATGCCTGAATACAGCGGCCACTTGGGGTATAATAACGCGAAATCGTTACTTTGAGCTGTGTTCCATAACTGAGCGGTTTTGGCCTTTGCACAAGCCCTTTACCAAAGCTACGCCCCCCGATAACCACAGCGCGATCTAAATCTTGAAGGGCACCAGAAACGATTTCACTGGCCGACGCGCTGCGCGCGTTAATCAGCACCACCAGTGGCATTTCTAAGTCAGCAGGCAGCTGTGTGGTTGCATAACTATTGTTGTATTGAGCAACTACTGATTGTGTGTAAGTCACTAATGTGCCTTTAGGCACAAATAAACTCACCAAATTTACCGCCTCAGTGAGCAAGCCACCAGGATTGTTGCGCAAATCTAAAATTAGAGCGCTGGCGCCAGAAGATTTGAGTTCGAAGAGCGCTTTTTTAGTGTCTTTGTAAATCGTTGGGCTGAATTCTTTTAAGGCGATATACCCTACATTATACGCAAGAAGTCTAGCGCTGAGTACTGGGGTTTCGGATTTTTTCTCAGGGCTTAGTGCGATTTGAACTACCTGATTGTCACGGACATACTCCAGACTTACCTTTTTTTCTGCGCTCCCAGCCACCAGTTGAGATAATTGATCAAGGTCTTCAGACAAAGCCACACCATTAATCGAATGTAGGCGGTCGCCCACGCGCAACCCAGCTACATCCGCAGGACTGTTTTGGTCGATATCTACCACGAGCCACTCACCATCAAATTGCTTGAAGCCTGCGCCAAGCGAGGCAAAGTTGCTTTCTTTGGAGATGCGCGCATCAGAAACCTCTTGCTCGGTCCAAAACACAGTGTAGGGATCTAAACCCTCAAGCAATCCCGTTATGGCTTTATCTATGAGCTGGGCAGGGGAGGTCTCATCGACATAATTTAAGGACAACTCCTTAAATAAAGTGTTGAAAATTTCGAGTTGTTTTGTGATTTCAAACAAGCCGCCACGTGCGCTGGTCAACAAGACCAAACCCAAACTCACAGGAATTATCCAAATCAAACGGCCCATGTGGCGCCGGGCCTGGCGCAAGACATCAAGTTGTCGCAATGTGGAAAATTTATGCCTCATCAACTATTTTTTTGATTCACTAAATCGCATAAGCAGGTCTTTTACCGCTTGTTCAATGCGCACATAAGGCAGGGCCTCCCGCCCTTGAAAAATAAAAAACAAAGCCTCTTGCTCATGAGCCCCCGCCAGTGATTTGTTCAGGCGATAGGCCTCACGTATTTGGCGCTTAATGCGATTGCGCACCACCGCAGTAGGCACATTGCGCTTAGGCACAGAAACCCCAAATAAATTCGGGCCTTTTTCAGCCACAGGCGTATACACAAGCTTGAGGGGGAAGCGTTTAATGCTCTGCCCTTGTTCAAACAGGACGCCAAACCAATGCCGTCCTTTGAGTCGCTCGTGTTTTGGCAATCCATTTATCATGGCTTAAAGATACGCAACACGTACGATTCCTGACCGCTTAATTCCCAGACTGTACCGCGGCCTGCCTTACAAAACGATTATTCTCTTTTTGAACATCCGCCATTCGGCCACGGGGGTCAATAATGACCTCCAAGATTTCTGATGAGGTCGCTACATCAAAACTATAGGTGGGTCTAGCCCATGCCCAGTCGCGCAGGACGGTTACCGGACGGTCTCCAAAGCTTTTTTCGCCGCGCATCATTTGTAGTGGGATGTAGTACAAGCGACTGCTGCCGTCGGCAAAATTGACCTGTAGGTCAATCGGCATGGGCATCAAACCTATGCGCTCAAGCGTGATTGTTTGGCCGCTGCTTTTCTTATTTGTAGCGGTTGTGCCTTCATTGTTTTGAATACTGCCACTGGTAGTTTTCCCTGGGTTTTTCTGAGCACTGCTTCCAGCACTTTCTGTGGTTTCAGAGCTTGATCCCACAGAGACAATTCCGTAATCAATGGTATTTGTGGTTGTGGCAAAGTCCTGCAGGTACCAATCTAAATTTAGGCCCGAGACGCGCTCGGCCACGCGCATAAAATCACGAGGCTCGGGATGCTTGAAGGCCCAGGTATTGAAATATTCTTTAATGATTTGAGCCAAAACCTCCTCCCCAACGACATAACCCAGTTGGGCCAAAAACACAGCGCCTTTAGAGTAGGCGGCAATACCGTAATTGCGGTTAGTGTTATAACGATCCGCATGGGTGCTTAATGGTTGTTCTGCGCCTGAGTTGGCCAAGAAATTATAGCCGCGATAGGAACCCGCCAATGGATCACCATCTTGCTTTAAGACTTGATGCTCTGCAAGAGATGAGATGTATGAGGTAAAGCCTTCGTCCATCCACTCATGCAGCGCTTCATTGGTGGCCAATAAAAACTGGAACCAAGTGTGTGCCATTTCGTGCGCGGTTACCCCAACCAGGCTTTCAAAACTTCGGTTACCAGTAATTAAGGTACACATGGCGTATTCCATACCCCCATCACCTCCTTGAATCACAGAATATTGTTTGTAAGGGTAAGGACCAATAGCTTTGTTGAAATAATCTAGGAGCTCGGCAGTAACTGGTTGCAGCGCTTTCCAATTTTCTTTCAAAGCAGGGTCGTTTTTGTAATAGAAATTTAAAGTGACGCCATCGGGTCCAGGATAGGTGTCGTGGACATAATCGGGATCAGCGGCCCAAGTAAAATCATGAACCCCTGGGGCGTTAAATAACCACCGCGTGCGGCCTTTTTTTAGCGGGGTCTTTTCAATTAAATACCCGGTACCCCCGACAACATAACTGCTGTCTATATTTAAAGCAACTTCAAAATCACCCCAAACCCCGTAAAATTCGCGGGCGATATAAGGGTCTGTGTGCCAACCATCTTTGTCGTATTCGGCTAATTTCGGATACCACTGAGTCATAGAAAGCGCCACACCTTCGGCGTTATTGCGCCCACTTCGGCGGATCTGAACAGGAACTTGGCCGTGAAACTCCATAGTCAAAACAGTGCTTTCATGCGGGGCCAAAGGCTTTTTTAACGGCACAACAAGAATGGTTTCTTCTGCTGAATATTCCAACACTACACCATCTTGTGTTAATGAGGTCGCTTTTAAAAACCCTTGCTCATAGGGGCTTAATCCAGCGATACGGTCCCCAACACGGCGATCAGGGTCCGCTATGGTGCGCGAACGCACATCCATTTCACTGCCTGGTTGAAAGGCGTTGAAATACATATGATAAAACACCTGGTTTAAGGTATCGGGAGAATGATTGGTATAGACCAGTTTTTGCGTCCCGGTGTACTGCCAATTGGCGACATTCATTTCCACACTCATGTTGTAGTCGACATGCTGCTGCCAGTAGCTAAAAGAATTTTGGCTGCTTACTACAGAGCAAGCAGCCAAAAAAATTGAAAACACTAATTTCATTTAATACGTCAGTTTTGTGATTAACGAGACATTTGGTCGGCCATAATCAAGGCGTTATACATGTTGACTAAGTGACCTGATTTTGAAATATTTGAAAAATCATTTTTAGTGTTAGGATCTCCACCAAGGACAACCTCGCCAGGACCAGCAAGTCCACTATCCATCAAAATTTGCTTTACCTGAGCCGCACTTAGTTTAGGGAAGTAAGAACGGATAACCGCGGCAACTCCAGCCACTGCTGGGGCAGCCATAGAGGTCCCTTGAAGGTATTCATAGGTGTTTAGTGGTGTGGTAGACCAAATTTTCACCCCAGGAGAAAACACATCGACATTTTCTTTACCGTAGTTTGAAAAACCAGCAACCAACCCTTCATTATATTCAGGTGTTGACGCTCCAATAGTGATAAAGGTGTTGCCTATTTCTTCAGTTTCTCCAGGACGCACGTCATTAGGATATACCTCGTTTTGATCTAAATCCATACCGTCATTACCTGCAGCATTCACAATTAACACATCGTTGTCTGAGGCGTAACGGATGGCATCCCAAACCCATTCTGGGTGTGGTGAAAACCCTTTTCCAAAACTGGTATTCAACACCTTAGCGCCATTGTTCACACAGTAACGAATCGCTAAAGCAACATCTTTGTCGTACTCATCTCCGTCTGGCACAGTACGCACCACCATGATTTTTGCGTTATCCGCAACCCCATTCATTCCGATTCCGTTATTGCGCTCTGCTGCAATAATCCCCGCCACGTGTGTTCCGTGACGCGCATCTTCTTTTTTCGGATCTGGTCCGTCCACATCGTTGTTTCCATAGTATTTAGACGACCAATCGTTTGCGTCGTCACCAAGGTTGGCGGCGCGGTAATCCGTAGACAAATTAAAATGGCTTTCCAAACGGTTAGTGAAATAAGCCACACCTCCATTTAAACGATCCAAGACTGCTGGAATGTTCGGCCCAAAAGCCATCATTTGGCCCAAACGCTCTACGAGCCCTTGCTCGTCTTCAGTAAGGCCTGTTAAACCAGCTAAATCTTCTTTACCATATTGGTCAGTGCCTAATTTTTCGGTAACCAAAGAATGTGCTATACTGAGCTGATCATACATTCCTTGATAACGTGCTTTGTTTTGAGCGGCTTCTGTATAATCTTTTTCGTAAGCGGCTTTGGCTTTATTGTAAAGGGCATGCGCCTCTGCGCGATCTACAGCAATATCTCCAGCTTCTTTTCCTTCAAATTCAGGACCTAATTCACGGATAATACGTACATATTCTAGATTTTCTTGAACAATATCCCCAAGGAAATTCCATCCATGGATGTCATCAACATAACCATTGCGATCATCGTCAATGCCATTACCAGGAATTTCATCTTCGTTGACCCATATGACATTTTTCAGGTCTTCATGCTCAATATCCACACCACTGTCGATAACACCGACAATTACCGTGGTACTTTTGCGCTGGCTCAAAAGTTCAGCGTATGCTTTGTCCACGCTCATCCCAGCAATAGTGTCTTGAGATAAGTCCGCAGCACCCCAAGTCTGGGTTTGCTCCTCGGTTAAATCAAGGGTTTTACTCACTGCACTACTGGGTGCAGCAACAGGGTTGGCATCAAAACGTGCTGGCCCACAAGCACTTAAAATTAAGGCCGGGATAAGTGCGATAAAAATCTTCTTAGGTGTTCTCATAGGGTTTAATTTAAAAATTGGTCGAGAGAGAAAACCTGATCTAGGCGCACTCCCTTTTCTGTGTGTTTTACGGTAATAATAGGATTATGGGCATCATGCTCTAACCACAAATAATAGCCACGATCTGCAGCTAAATTTAAAAATTTTTCTTTTTCACTGAGCGTTTGTAGCGGCCGCGTGTCGTAACCCATAACAAAAGGCAGTGGAATATGACCGGCGGTAGGCAAAAGATCTGCTGTAAAAACCAAAGTTTTTCCTTTGTAATTAAGGTGTGGAATCATTTGTTTTTCGGTGTGGCCATCCACAAATAAAACACCGAAATTTAAAGGTGTTTGCTCCGCAAAATCTCCCTCGGGGGTATCTATAAAATTGAGCTGCCCGGATTCTTGTATGGGCAGAATATTTTCCTTTAAAAAAGAGGCTTTTTCCCGTCTGTTAGGATGGGTTGCCCATTGCCAATGATTTTGATTGCTCCAATAATGGGCGTTGGGAAATTGTGTGCGATAGCCAGTGCGGTCTTGGTTCCAACCAACACTGCCGCCACAATGATCGAAATGAAGGTGGGTTAAGAAAACATCAGTAATATCCTGAAAACAAAACCCATAGCGCTTTAAAGAACCCTCCAGGCTTGCTCCACCCCAAGGGTAATAATGTTTAAAAAATTCAGGCCCCTGCTTGTTGCCCATTCCATTATCGATTAAAATCAGCCGATCCCCTTGTTCAATCAACAAACAACGCGCGGCGATATCAATCATATTGTTATTGTCGGCAGGATTTGTTCTTTGCCAAAGGCTTTTTGGTACGACACCAAACATGGCGCCACCATCTAATTTAAAATTACCAGCATTGATAGGATATATAGTCATGGTTGCCTAGGCCTAATTCCAGGAGGTGCAAATTAGCAAAAGGCCAAACAAAAGCCCCTAAAGCCTCGTAGTTATTTAGTTTTTTAACAGAAAATTATCACTAAAACACCCCAACTTAAGCCCTTTTGCAGGCTTTGACATAAAATCACATCAAAATCATTATTCACAATTGCTTAATCAGCCTCCTTGAGGGGGATGAAAAAATTTCTTGTATTTTAGGGCATTATATAGAATCATGGTAGAACTCGCAGGGATAATTGTATTAGGGATTTTAGCGCAATGGATGGCTTGGAAGTTTAAGTTGCCTGCTATTTTACCCCTGATTTTGATCGGGCTTTTGGTAGGCCCAATTTCCACATTGTTTACCATTGACGCTCAGCCATACATTCAACCGATTTGGGATGGGTCTCGAGGGCTTTTTCCTGGAGAAAACCTATACTACTTTGTGTCTTTGGCCATCGGAATTATTCTCTTTGAAGGAGGGTTGACCTTAAAGCGAGATGAGGTCTCCAAAGTAGGCCCAGTGATCATTAAACTCATCAGTCTTGGCGCAGTGATTACTTTTATCGGCGCTGGCGCCGCTGCGCATTACCTAATCGGGTTAAACTGGCAGCTGTCTTTTTTGTTCGCCGCCCTGGTTATTGTGACCGGTCCTACAGTAATCAGCCCCATTTTGCGCAATATTCCACTAAAAAAAGACGTCTCTGCAGTCCTTAAATGGGAAGGCATACTCATTGACCCAATCGGTGCTTTAGCCGCGGTACTTGTTTTTGAATTTATCCGTATCGGTGGTGATGTGGGGTATTCTAAACAAGCACTTATGGAATTTGGTAAGATTATTTTGATTGGGGGCTCGTTTGGCATTTCAGCCGGTTACATACTTTATTTTGCCATCAAACGCCAATGGATTCCGCACTACTTGATGAATGTTGTCGCGCTGTCTACAGTGCTTTTGGTGTTTGTCCAAAGCGATTTGTTCGCCCATGAATCTGGCCTGCTTTCGGTGGTGGTTATGGGGATGTTTTTAGGCAACAGCAACCTACCAAACCTAAAAGAACTACTGTATTTTAAGGAGTCCCTGAGCGTTCTTCTGATTTCAATACTGTTTATTTTACTCTCAGCGAATATTGAACTCTCCGATTTAATGCTGATTTATAATTGGCAGACGGCTGCATTATTAGGGGTTATAATTTTTATTTTACGTCCACTTTCGGTTTTGATAAGCACCGCGGGCTCTCCATTAAAACTCAATGAAAAACTATTTATCAGCTGGGTCGGCCCAAGAGGAATTGTAGCCGCGGGGATCGCTTCTTTATTTGGGTCGCGACTCGTGCAGCTCGAGGTACCTTATGCAGAGTATATTACACCACTAGTGTTTTCGGTGGTTTTGGTTACTGTTTTACTTAACGCCACTACGGCGCGCTTGTTTGCTGTTTTGGTAGGGGTCTTTTTAAAAACCTCTGAAGGAATATTGATTGTGGGCGCATCAAAAGTGTCTCGACTTATTGCGGGGTATTTACAAAAAAACGGAAGGCATGTGGTTTTGCTCGATTCAAATCAAACCAACGTCTCACAAGCACAGAGCTTGGGCCTAGAGGCGTTTTCAGCAAATATTTATACCGATGACCTCAGCGGAAACATAGAGTTGAGCGATGTGGGGTATTTACTGGCTTTAACGGCAAGCGCTGAAATCAATCAGTTGGCCATTAATAAATTTGCCCCGACTTTTGGCGAGACCGGGACCTTTCGACTCATGTCCGCTGAGGAAAAACAAAAAGGCTTAGACCTAGACAACCCAGAGTATTTCTGCAGCACACACGATTACACCATGCTCGATGAGGTTGCGCGTCAACATCCTTCGATTCAAGAAGCCCCTGTAGAGGACATCGACCAATTTATACGTCTGTTAAAAATCTTGAGCAATAATAAAGACACCGTGCCTTTATTTTTAAAACGCGCCAATGGTTATCTCGAAGTGATTTGTGATCCAAAAAGCTTTGAAGTCGGCCCAGAATCTGCCCTAGTTTATTTGGGCAAACCTCAAGATTTGGAAGAGCTCGGGCGGGCGGTTAAAAAGAAATCCTGATCAGGTGCAGCGACGACCCTGTAAAATGCTTTAGTCGTTCAGCTTTAGCACCGCCATAAAGGCTTCCTGTGGAATTTCCACATTACCCACAGCGCGCATGCGTTTTTTGCCTTTCTTTTGTTTTTCAAGCAGCTTTCGTTTACGTGTTATATCCCCTCCGTAACACTTCGCGGTTACGTCTTTACGCAGGGCTTTTACCGTTTCGCGGGCGATAATCTTGGCGCCAATAGCGGCCTGAATTGGAATATCAAACTGTTGACGAGGGATGAGTTCGCGGAGTTTTTCACACATCTTCTTGCCGATTGTATAGGCATTGTCTTGGTGTAAAAGTGCTGAAAGCGCGTCCACAGTAGTGTTGTTTAGTAGCACATCAACTTTAACGAGTTTTGAAGCGCGCAATCCAATAGGGGTGTAATCAAAAGAGGCATAGCCTTTTGAAATAGTTTTCAGTCGATCGTAAAAGTCAAATACAATTTCTGCCAAAGGCATATCAAAACTAAGTTCTACCCGGTCTTGGGTCAGATAAGTTTGATTGGTGATTTGTCCACGCTTTTCGATACACAAAGACATCACAGGCCCCACAAAATCGGATTTTGTGATGATGCTGGCCTTAATGTACGGTTCCTCGACGCGATTCAGCGTAGAAGGGTCCGGCAGATCACTTGGATTGTTCACCAGTATAGGGGTGTCGGGCTCTCTGTTTGTAAAGGCTTGATAAGACACGTTAGGCACAGTGGTAATTACCGTCATATCAAATTCCCGCTCAAGACGCTCTTGAATAATCTCTAGGTGGAGCATCCCCAAAAACCCACAACGGAATCCAAAACCAAGGGCGGCTGAACTTTCAGGCTGAAAAACCAAACTCGCGTCGTTGAGCTGCAGTTTTTCCATAGAACTGCGCAGCTCTTCATAATCTTCTGTGTCCACAGGGTAAATACCTGCGAAAACCATAGGCTTGACATCTTCAAAACCCTCAATCATGTTTGTGGTCGGGTTTTTTGCATCAGTGATGGTGTCCCCGACCTTAACTTCTCGAGCTTCCTTAATTCCTGTGATCAAATAGCCTACATCACCAGTTTTAATCTCTTGCTTTACTTCTTGTCTAAGTTTTAGCGTCCCAATTTCATCAGCAAAATAGCTTTTGCCAGTGGCCATAAACTTAATGTGCTGCCCTTTGGTAATCGAACCATTTAAAACCCGGAAATAGGTCTCAACACCACGAAATGGATTGTACACAGAATCAAAAATCAAGGCTTGTAGGGACTCTTCAGGATTGCCCTTTGGGGCTGGAACACGCTCAATGATTGCGGATAAAATTTCTTGAATTCCCAAACCAGCTTTGGCACTTGCAGGAATAATATCTTCTGGGTCACAACCCAATAAATCAACAATATCGTCAGTAACCTCCTCTGGGTTAGCCGAAGGAAGATCAATTTTATTGAGCACCGGGATGATTTCTAGATCATTTTCCAGGGCCAAATACAAATTTGAAATAGTTTGTGCTTGTATGCTTTGAGCAGCATCAACGACCAATAAAGCCCCTTCACATGCAGCTATTGATCGGGATACTTCATAAGAGAAATCCACGTGGCCAGGAGTGTCGATTAAATTCAACACATAATCTTGGCCTTCATGCGTATAATTCATTTGGATCGCGTGACTCTTAATGGTAATGCCGCGCTCGCGCTCCAAGTCCATATTGTCGAGTAGCTGGTCTTGTTTTTCGCGGTCCGTAACGGATCCGGTAAACTCCAACAAACGGTCGGCCAAGGTGCTTTTACCATGGTCAATATGGGCGATAATACAAAAATTTCTGATCTGCTTCATAGCCAAAGCCATCGAGCCAAAAGTCTTGTGGCTCAAATGCGCTGCAAATATAGACTAAAAACATCTTTAGCGGCATACAGTGGTGTGGCATGTGATTTATTTTTTGTTATTTTAATAAGAACATAGGAACTAATGGCCAAACATAGATTCCTTCTATTGAGTCTTCTGACCGCTTTTTTATGGGGCCAGAATTATTCATTAAGTGGTCAAATCACCCAGGAAAACACCCCACTTTCATTTGTGACCATTGTGATTTCACAAGAGCCAGAACACCCTCTGGAAGAAACCTCAAGTATGTTTACCGGACAAATTGTGGCTGCAACCATCAGCGATGATGAAGGCCGTTTTTCTGTGGACGATTTACCCCAAGGCCACTACAGTCTAAATGCACAAATGCTGGGTTTTGCCCCACACAATCAAGTCATTAGCCTTGGGCCTTCTACGGACCTGGGTCAAATAAACTTAAGCCCATCTGAAGAACAACTTCAGGAGGTCACAGTAACTGCAAGAGCGCCGCAGATCTCTCGAGAACCAGGACGGCTTACGTTTCGCGTGGCACAAAGCACTTTGTCCACCACAGATAGTTATAATATTCTTACCAAAACCCCTGGCGTGGTGGTGCTTAATGGACAGCTTACTGTAAAAAACCGCCCTACAACGATTTATCTAAACAATAAGCGATTGTATTTGTCGGGCAGCGAACTCAAAGACTTTTTGGAAGGGCTAGACGCTAAACTCATAGAGTCGGTGGAGGTGATCACTAATCCTGGGGCGAATTATGATGCAGACGCCTCCACGGTTTTAAATCTTACGACTTCACGGAGCATTAATCCCGGCTATAAGGGTAGTCTGCGGGGCATGTATCGACAAGGAGTCTTTGCCAAGCATCAGTGGACCTCAACTCATTTACTGACCCGCGACAAACATCAATGGTTTTTGAGTTACAGTATTGCGCCGAAAAAAGAGAATAAAAACCAAGAAACCTATATTCGGTATTTGTCGCCCCTGACCCAGCAGACGGCAAATATTTGGGAAGGGGATTTTAATCGCGTAACCGACCAGCTCACCCATCAGGCCTATGCTCAATGGACTTGGTCACCAAATACAAATCACGAGATTTCACTCTCAGGTCAAAGCGCCATAACACCAAACAAGCGTTTTACCAACCTTCAAGAAAACCGAATTTTAACCCCGCAGTATTTTACACAAGAAACCTTTATAACCAAAAGCAATACCGATTTTAACACGAGCGACCATGTGGTTGACTTAGTTTGGCAGGCTGTGATAAATACTAACACCACAGCCAAAACAACAGCCCAAATTGTGGATTATACTCAAGACCAGAATCAAGATTTGAACAGTGTTTATTACGATCCATTGGGTCAAAATACGCGCAACGAAGGCTTTGCAACACGCTCTGATCAACACACCACCATAGGTTTAGGGCAGATTAACATAAATCACAACAGCGCAGGGGCCACATGGGATTTTGGCGTCAAAGGAACTCAAGTCGACACAAAAACTAACTGGTCCTTGACCCCAAATTCAAGCACAGCGACAGGTCCTGTGGAGCGATTTGACTACAAAGAGCAAGTCGCGGCGGCCTATGGGCGCATGGAGCGCTCCTTCGGGCAGTGGTCTTTAGCAACTGGATTGCGCTATGAAAACACCCAAATCACGCGATACAACACCCAAGAAGAACTGCCAGAGTTAGGCTATGAAAATTGGTTTCCGGAGCTGACCATTACGCGCGAGTTACCGAACGACCAAAGCTGGGGTGTGGGTTATTTAAAGAAAATTCAGAGACCCCGTTATCAGTCCCTGAATCCTTTTCGGTATTATTTAAACGAGGCCAACTACAATCAAGGCAACCCAAATTTAGCGCCAGCCATAGAGCAAAAACTCAACCTTTTTTATACTGCAGGGCGGGCTTGGTATTTTGAGGCCTATTATCAACAAATCGACAATGCCCTGGAGATGATTTCCTTTCAGGACAATGAAAATCAAATTTATCGACAAACCGATGTCAACATAGAAGACTATTATCAATACAGCTTTGATGTGTCCTAAACCAAAGACCTCAATCGCAACTGGTTTACGAACCTAATTGTCTCGGCCTATTTTATTGCCAACACCTTTATTGCGGAGGAAAGTGGGGGTGGGGAAGAGACCAACAGCACAAAAGGGTTGTTTTTGCAAGCCTATAATCAATGGTCTCTGGGCCC
>OMJU01000044.1 GCA_900299425.1 Candidatus Rokuibacteriota bacterium | reverse complement strand
TCCAGTATCAACTTTTGTGGCGGCTCTTGAACGGTTTTTTTGTTTTTCAAGTTCCTGATCAAATTCTGCCTGATCTAAGAAATATCCTCTCTCGCGTAAGATCAGTGCTGTAAGATCTATAGGGAATCCAAAGGTATCGTATAGCTCAAAGGCCTTGGCTCCTGAAATATGCTTATCTGAACTGGACTCAATGAGCTGATCCAATAAATTCAACCCTTGCTCTAAGGTGCGTAAAAAAGAAGCCTCTTCTTCTTTAATCACATTGTGTATTAAATTCTGCTCCCTAATGAGCTCTGGAAATGAAGCGCCCATCATTTTTGCAAGGGTCGCCACCAGTTTGTAGATAAATGGCGTATCGGTCCCTAAAAAGGTATAGCCATAGCGAATGGCTCTTCTCAAAATACGTCGGATGACATAACCCGCACCCGAGTTACTGGGCAACTGACCATCAGCAATTGAAAAGGCCACGGCACGCACGTGGTCCGCAATAACGCGTATGGCAATATCCGTTTTTTCATCATTGCCATAGCGCTTGTCTGTAATAGACTCAATAGTTTCTATCAGGGGGGTAAAAACGTCTGTATCATAGTTACTGGTCTTTTGCTGAAGCACCATACAAAGGCGTTCGAAGCCCATCCCAGTATCCACATGCTGAGCCGGTAATTTTTCAAGCGATCCATCGGCTTTGCGATTGAACTGCATGAACACCAAATTCCAAATCTCAACTACCAGCGGATGGTCTTTATTAACCAATGCCGCCCCTGGATTTGCATCGCGCTCTTTTTTTGGCCTTAAATCTACGTGTATCTCGCTACAAGGTCCGCAAGGTCCTTGGTCGCCCATCTCCCAGAAGTTATCTTTTTTATTCCCGTCAATGATATGAGATTCATCCACAAGACCGCGCCATAGTTCGTAGGCCTCTGTGTCCTTTTCTAGTCCTTCACTGGCGTCTCCTTCAAAAATAGTAATATAGAGCGTTGCCTTATCAATATTATAGACTCTAGTGAGTAAATCCCAAGCCCACTCGATGGCTTCTTTCTTAAAATAATCCCCAAAACTCCAGTTACCGAGCATTTCAAACATGGTGTGATGGTAGGTATCCATACCCACTTCCTCCAAGTCATTGTGTTTACCACTAACGCGCAAACATTTTTGAGTGTCCGCAATTCTAGTGTGATCCGCTGCTTTATTGCCCAAAAAATACTCCTTGAACTGGTTCATACCCGCATTGGTGAACATCAAAGTCGGGTCCCCTTGTATGACCATCGGAGCAGAGGGCACCACTGTATGTCCTTTGGCCTTGAAATAATCTAAAAATTTTTGTCGGATTACTGCAGATGTCATATTTCTGTGTTCTGGTAGTCAGGATGCTAAGTCTGCCAAACAATTTTTATCTTTGCCTTGCGTTAAACTCAGGAATCACAAGATTTCATCGCAAAAATAGAACTTTTTAAATTATGTCTAAGGTAAAATATTACTACGACGCGCAAACGCTTTCCTACCGCAAAATCAAACCAAAACGCGGTAGGAGAATTGGTATGTTTTTCCTGACCTTGATCGGAATTTTCCTCTGTGGGTTTTTACTTTTGCTTGCCTACATCAATATTCCGAGTTTAGAAACACCAAAAGAGCGCGAACTGCGGCGTGAAATTGCTCAACTCGAGTTGCAGTACGACTTACTGAATAAAAAAATGGAACAGGCCGAAATTGTGCTTGATCAACTCGCCGAGCGGGATAATAACTTATACCGGACTTACTTTGAAACTAACCCTATTCCAGACCAGCAGCGCAAAGCGGGTTTTGGCGGGGTAAACCGTTACCGAAATTTAGAAGGTTTTGATCACTCCGAGCTCTTGCGCGCTACAAATGAGCGCCTAGATGTTTTGACCAAACAGATTGTAGTGCAATCGCGATCTTTGGATGAAATTGCCAGAATGGCTGCTGCTAAAGAAAAACTTCTGGAGGCAATTCCAGCAATTCAACCTGTCAATAATGAAGACTTGACCCGTATGGCCTCCGGTTTTGGTTATCGACGTGACCCCTTTACAAAGGCGAGAAAATTTCATTACGGGATGGATTTTACCGCGCCTCGTGGGACGCCCATCTACGCAAGTGGCGATGGCGTGGTGAAGCGAGCCGATAATCGCTCCACCGGGTTTGGGAACCACATCCGCATTGATCATGGTTTTGGATATGTGAGTATCTATGCCCATTTATATAAATACAACGTGCGTCGGGGTCAGCGTGTAAAAAGAGGAGATTTAATCGGATTTGTTGGCAGCACAGGACGCAGTGAAGCACCTCATTTGCATTACGAGATTCACAAAGATGGCCGTCGTATCAATCCAATAAACTTTTACTACGGCAACCTCACTCCTGAGGAATACGCCAAAATGCTCGCCTTGTCACAACAAGAAAACCAATCTCTGGATTAATGCATGTTGATCTACCCGATAAACGCTATTACAGCATTGGCGAATTGGCCAAGGCTTTTGAGGTCAACACCTCTCTAATTCGTTTTTGGGAAAAAGAATTCGACATCCTTCAGCCAAAAAAAAATGCCAAAGGCAACAGAAAATTTACTCCAGAAGATGTTAAAAATTTATCCCAAATCTACCATCTGGTCAAGGAACGGGGATTTACACTTGAGGGGGCTAAAATTCACTTGAAACAGCAAAAAGGACGAGCCCAGGATTTCGATTTAATTCAAAAACTCGAATCAATCAAGGCGCAATTGCTGCGCATCAAAGATCAACTTGAAAATTAGAGGTGGCACGGCCCAAGAATTGGGTGTAGGCCTTATTTTCTGTTTCATCCCAATAAGGATAACCTAAAAGGTCAAAGGCATTTTGTAATTTTTCTTTATCATCCGATTCAATCTGAAATCCAACCAATACCCGTCCGTAATCCGCCCCGTGGTTGCGATAATGAAATAGACTGATATTCCATTTGCTTCCCAAAACGTCCAGAAATTTCGCCAAGGCCCCTGGGCGCTCTGGAAATTCAAATCGGTAACATACCTCCTTTTGAAGATTATTGGCTATGTTTCCACCGATCATGTGACGAATATGCAACTTCGCTGTTTCATTATTGGTTAGATCATCCACCTCATAACCTTTAATTAATAAATTGCCCATTAGGTTTTGTAGATCACTGCCACCAGGTTCAACAGAAATACCCACAAAAACCAGCGCCTGATCAAAACCAGAAAAACGATAATTAAACTCAGTTATATTGCGTCTGCCTATGGCTTCACAAAAAGTTTTAAACGATCCTGGACGCTCAGGAATATAGGCACATAAAATTGCTTCTCTTTTTTCACCAATTTCAGTGCGTTCCGATATATACCTCAACCGGTCAAAGTTCGTATTGGCACCGCTGATGATGGTTAACAGTTCTTTTGCTCTAATACCCTGGGACACAGCATATTTTTTTAATCCTGCTAAAGCCAAGGCCCCAGCTGGCTCAGCAATACTGCGGGTGTCCTCGAATATATCTTTTATGGCAGCACAAATTTCATCATTGGTGACTTTAATTACACCATCAATTGACGCTTTGATTAATTCAAAGGTCAAATCGCCAATCTGAGCCACTGCGCATCCCTCTGCAAATAAACCCACTTCTTTTAGTGGACTAGGCCTACCCATTTTCATGGCCAAATCTAAACATGCCGCATCTTCAGGTTCAACACCAAAAATTTTTATTTCAGGCCACTTATGACGCAAAAAACTTGCCACTCCGGACAAAAGACCGCCACCACCGACGGGGACAAATACCGCATATGGGGCGTTTGTTAATTGATCTACAATTTCAACCCCAACTGTTCCTTGTCCTGCTATAATTTCAATATCATCATAGGGCGGTATATAAATAAGTCCCTTCTGATCCACCAATATTTTTGCAAAGTTGACCGCTTCTTCAAAAGTATCCCCATGTAACACGGTTTTCGCCCCACGGCTCTCTACTGCCTCAACCTTTATTCGTGGGGTAGTTTTTGGCATTACAATTGTCGCATCGATATTTAGTAATTGAGCAGCAAGAGCAACACCTTGAGCATGATTACCTGCTGATGCAGCAACGACCCCTTTTTTTTGATCCTCCTGTGGTAAATGATAAATCTTGTTAAATGCACCGCGACATTTAAATGAAAAAACAGGCTGATTATCTTCACGTTTGAGCAAAATTGTATTGCCGAAGCGCGCAGATAAAGACCTTGCGCCATCTATTGGAGTAACCTGTGCAACGTCATAAACGCGCGCTTTTAATATTTTCTCAACAATATTGTTCATGGTCTTGGTGCACTTAAAAAGTCAAAATCAAAGGACAATCGAATTATGGACAACAATGACGTGTTCAAACTTTAATAAATTAAAAATACGTCAATTATTTCTTTCGAATATAAACGGTGATCGGCACCCCATTGTAGTCGAAGTGCTCACGCAATTTATTTTCTAAAAAGCGCTTGTATGGGTCTTTTACGTATTGGGGTAAATTGGCGAAAAATGCAAAACAAGGATACGGGGTAGGGAGTTGTGTGCAAAATTTGATTTTGACATATTTACCCTTCATCGCTGGAGGCGGTGTAGCCTGAATAATGGGCAGCATGACCTCATTTAGCGTGCTGGTTTTGACTTTTTTACTGCGATTTTCATAGACTTGAACTGCCGTTTCAATAGCTTTAAAGATACGTTGCTTGGAAAGGGCACTCATAAAAACAATCGGTACATCGACAAAAGGCTCACATTGCTTTTTGATGTATTGTTCCATCTCATTGGTGGTCTTATTGTCTTTTTCAACTAGATCCCATTTGTTGGCCAAAATCACAACCCCTTTATTATTGCGCTGGGCTAACCAAAAGATGTTTTGCACCTGTCCGTCAAAACCCCGTGTAGCATCAAAAACTAAAAGGACCACATCACAATGTTCAATCGCGCGCACACTGCGCATGACACTGTAAAATTCTAGGTCTTCTTTGACCTTACTTTTCTTGCGTATGCCAGCAGTATCGACAAGATTGAAATCAAAACCAAAACGATTGTACTGAGTATCGATACTGTCTCGGGTAGTTCCCGCAATATCAGTCACCACAAAGCGATCTTTGCCAATGAGTGCATTGATGAAAGAAGATTTTCCTGCATTAGGTCGGCCCACCACCGCAAAGCGCGGCAATTCTGACTCTTCGGCGGCTGAATTTTCGGGCAGCACCGCAGCTACTGCATCGAGTAAATCCCCAGTACCACTACCATTAATGCTGGAAATCGTAAAGTACTGATCCACGCCAAGGGAATAGAACTCTACGGCGTCTTGTTCTCTATTGGCACTGTCGACTTTGTTCACCGCCAAAAAATAAGGCTTTTTACTGCGTCTTAGGAGTTGGGCGACTTCTTGATCCATGCCGGTGACGCCATGACTCACATCAACCATAAAAATAATGACATCCGCCTCACCGATAGCTAATTCAACTTGCTTGTCGATTTCCGCTTCAAAGACATCGTCACTCCCCACCACGTATCCGCCAGTATCAATAAGGGAAAAACTTTTTCCATTCCAGTCGCTTTTTCCGTAATGACGATCACGCGTAACGCCACTGACTGAATCCACAATGGCTTCACGTCTTTGAATTAAGCGATTAAAAAAGGTGGATTTGCCTACATTAGGCCGTCCGACAATGGCAACAATACTCATAATAAAAAATTCGCAGCAAAGTTAGTGGATAAAAGCGTAAAAGTGGGTTGTATTGGGCTCTTTTACTGAGCGTCATAACCAAATCGTCGCAACTGTTTTGGGTCATTGCGCCAATTTTTATTGACCTTGACCACAAGTTTTATAAAAATCTGTTTTCCGAAAAAGCGTTCGAGATCCTTACGCGCCTCAATGCCCACCCATTTTAAAGGCTGGCCTTTATACCCAATAATGATTCCTTTTTGCGTATCCCGCTCTACCATAATCACAGAGCGAATTCGGATTATTTCTTCATCTTCAAAAAATTCCTCAGTATTGATCTCTACGGCATAAGGAATCTCTTTTTTATATTGGAGTAAGATTTTTTCACGGATGATCTCATTGACAAAAAATCGCTCAGGTTTATCGGTCAGTTGATCCTTTGGATAAAATTCTGGAGACTCTGGAAGTAACGCCAAAATGCGCTCAAAAACCTCTCGAACCCCAAAATTCTCTGTCGCTGATATCCCAAAAACTTCGGCCTTGGGCACTTTTTCTTGCCAATAGACCAATGCCTCTTGGAGCTTGTCCTCATTACCCAAGTCAATTTTATTGAGTAAAAGTAACACTGGAATTTTGGCACTATTGATGCGCGCGAAAAAATCGTCATCCTTAAGCTCTTTTTCTCCGAGTTCAACCATGTAGATCAATATATCGGCATCATCAAAGGCTGATTTCACAAACTCCATCATGTGCGACTGAAGTGCATAAGCGGGTTTTATGATTCCAGGAGTGTCGCTGAACACGGCCTGAAAATCTTCCCCATTGACAATACCCAATATTCTATGACGTGTGGTTTGGGCCTTACTAGTGATGATCGAAAGGCGTTCCCCGACAAAAGCGTTCATCAGCGTACTCTTCCCGACATTGGGGTTACCGATGATATTGACAAATCCTGCGCGATGGGCCATGTATAAAATTTTGACAAAGTTACGGCAAGTTTCCTTAGCGCTTGTAACGCGCTTGTAGCAATACTCTTTTGGGCTTGCGCGATACGTCATATAGACCCCAGTGCTTTTCCGGTTCTGCAGGATCCTCAGAGCCTTTCCAGGGTTCATCAAAGGCCTCAAACCAAAAGACGAGCACTTTAGATTCAGCAGCCCAGCGATTCAAGGATTGATAATAGGTTTTCTGGGCCATAGGATGGGCAAAATGAATGGGAATTCCTTTGCCGTTTGCTAAAGTCGGCCAACCTGCCTCGGTAATAACAACAGGCACTCCAGGATATTTTTGTGTCACTTTTGCATGATCACTTTGAGTGATGGACAAAGCTTGGTCAATGTCTTGATATTCCCAGACAGGATAGGTGTGTATCGAAATAAAATCAACGCACTCTACAAGGGGTTGCATGGTGTCTAGCCAAGGCACATAGTTGTCGCATACCGTAACCGGCTGAGCACATTTGGCTTTAACGGCTAAAATATATTCTTTAATTGTCTCTACGGCAACTAAATGATCGGTCCACGAAACACAGGCCTCGTTACCCACAGCCAGAGCAAAGATGCGCTCAGGATATTGGCCAGCAATTAAAATTAAATCCTGGACTTGCTTCCGGTTCTTTAACTGGTTTGCTTTCAAAATTTCGGACCCATAAACTCCTGAATCCCAGCCACACTCGGGATTATTGACCTCAGCTTCTAAGTAAGCGCCTATCATCACCTTTAGGGGTAGGTCTTCTTTTTCGAGAATCTCGAGTACCATTTTGGTGTGATCATCTACACTGTAAAGGCGGATGTAAGAAAAATGCTGGGCCACCAAATGTAAATCCTCTTTGACTTCTTGGTAGGTAGGAATCGGCCCTCCTGGATATTGATTTTCTCGATACCCGGAATAACAGACTCCTGGCCCAGCATCTATGGAAAAAAATTGGTCGTAATGCAAGGCAGTAATTCTTAGTCTCTAATCTAAGATACGGATTAAAACTTTAACTGCTCATTTTGATCCCAAAGACCCCAATATGCACCAACTGCCCCTTCTGCGTCCACTTTCCATGATTCGTCAAATGCGGCGAAATAAAACATTTCTATCCCATCGGTTTGTGACCAAGTCTGTGCATTGATGAAATATTTTAATGCATTTTCATATCCTGGAACTGCAGCGCCAAGAGCTTCACCCTCGCTCGGCCATCCCGTTTCAGTAATGATTACTTTTTTACCCGGAGCAGCAGCCTGCGCTTGATAATACATTTGCTTCATGTAAAGCAGTGAATAATCTATGCCACAACCCTCCCAATAAGGATAACAATTGGCCAAAATGACATCGCATGCCTCAGTGATTTTTGGGCGATTAGTGAATTCATAGTAAGCATCAACATAACCCACAGGAATCTCTGGCAAAGCTTCTTTTACACGATTGATATAAGCGATCAGCTCATCTTCTTGAAGTTCTTTGCGGTACATCACTTCATTACCAACAGCGGCAACATCCACATACCCTTGATTGGCCAATTCGACTAATGCTTTGATTTCCTCTTCATTTTTCTCTAGATCATCTCCAAGCCAAGCACCAACCAAAGTTTTAAATCCATATTCACGGGCTAAAACTGGAATAATCTCATTTCCTTGAGTGCATGAAAAAACGCGAATCCACTTGGTATAAGGTTGCAACAATGCTAATTTTCTTCTGACCTGTGCCTCTGAAATTACATCACCCGGCTTTTGTTTGCCCTCATAGGGACTGAAACAAATTCCGTGCATTTTCTCATTGAGCAAAACGCGACTTTGCTCTTTTAATCCATCACGATCTAAGTCGTTGACCTGAACACCGGCCAACGACATCATCTTTTCTTTTCTGTACGACATGAATTGTTATTTAATTTTCTATTTATGAATTTTTTCGTTCTTCTAATTTTGCTTTTATCTCCTGAGCCTTTTCTTTGGTTATATCATAACTTTTCATAATCCAAATCGCGCCGATTACCCCCGCGATTGGTAAGAATGTGTAAAACAAGCGCATACCTGTAACTGCACTCTCAGTTACATTTTCAGCATCAAAGCCAACTATTGACAGGATAAATCCTCCAAGTAAGGCCGCAATACCAAAACCTAATTTGACCATCCACCAATAAACAGCGCCTAATACCCCCTCACGACGCTGACCTGATTGAAGTTCGTCCAAGTCGCAAACATCTGCAGTCATACTCATCATTATGGTGAACAAACTCCCGATACCAAAGGAGTGAAATGGCAAGGCAAACAAAAACAAGTAGGGTTTCCCCGGGACAAACAGGAACCAAAACAAAGCGTATCCGATTATGGAAATCAATTGAGAGATGATAAACGCCTTCTTTTTGCCCATTTTTTTGGACATATAAGTAATGATCGGAATAACTAAGAAAGTCGTCACCAATGCGCCCACCGAACCATGCATCGCCGGCCAATTCCCCGCACTTGCAGGATCACTATTAAACAAATAATGTACGATTATAAGAAAGGTGTAAGCGGCAATCACATTAAATGAATTAAATATCAAAAATGTGGCTCCAGCGATCTGTCTAAATTGAGGAATTTTAAAAGCCTCAAAGGCCGAAGTAAAAATACCTTTGATACTTTTGATCACATGAGCCGCACTAATAGGTGAAAAGTCCTCGCGATCGAGCGTTGATTTACTCTTGAGGAAAATCGCGGGAATGATGGCAAAAATGGTACACGGTATAGCCACCCAAATGGATAAATCGCGAACCCCTTGGTCCGCTCCTTCGGGAAACCAGCTCGGGTCGTACAAAATAACCCAAAACCATGGTGCGATAACCCAAGCCCATTGGCCAATAAATTGAGCCACAGCCATAATTTCAGTCCTTTCATGAAAATCCTCACTGATTTCATAGCCCATAGCGACATAAGGCACACTAAAAATGGTCAGACCCAAATAAAAGACCAAAGACCAGCTCAAAAAGTAAATAAAGTTATACACGATACCATCATCCTTGTGTAATTGCCACATGGCCACATAGGACAGTCCCATAATCAAAGCACCGATCAGCACATATTGTCGTCTTCGGCCCCATTTTGATTTAGTATTGTCTGATACAAACCCCATGATTGGGTCTGTAATGGCATCAAAAATTCGGGGCACAAATTGTATGATCCCCCATAGTATGGCGGCAAAACCCAAGTCTTGCACCAGTACAATGATAAACACCCCTAAAGCAGCGGGGAACATTTGATTGGCGAGCATCCCAAAACCAAAAGCAATCTTTTGGCCCATTGAAACTCCCTTTTTCGGCATTGATTTCAAATCTGTCATAGTCGTCTGTTGTTAGTTTTTTATTATAATGGTCTGTATCGATTGGGGCCTTAAGGCCACGCGACACGGTTGGTCGATTCCATTGATAGTGATATGTTTGTGCTGACTCGTGGGATTGAACAGCACCAACACAAAATAATTTTCTCCTGATTTTGCTGCCACGGCCATTATGTCCTGATCAGCACACTCATGTTGTATCACAACAAATCCCGGTCGGATGAATTTGCTGAAATGACACATCACATAATACAGAGGGGTAAAATAGATTTCATCTTGATCTGGAT
>OMJU01000043.1 GCA_900299425.1 Candidatus Rokuibacteriota bacterium | reverse complement strand
TAGATTCAAGATTACCTATTTGCAAAGTGACCCCTTCATTAGGCTTGTGCCATACTGTATGACCATGACTGCAAACCAAGTCAAGATTGCTTAGGCCACAATCTCGAATAAATGCTAAAATAATTTCGTTCAGCAAGGCTGTGTAAGCCCTATTCAGTTCATGGATACCGTTCGGGTCCATTTGGACTGACTCAGTCAATCGCTTGTGCCAAGCACTGTCATAGGGGACAGTTTTGGCCTCGAAAATGGAATAAGACCATTTATTTTCTTCAGAAATATTGAATTGGCAATGGGCTAAATCCACACCATCACAGGAGGTTCCGCTCATAACCCCAACCACATTATAACATCGTGTTTTCATCTTGTTAAATTTAATGGCTTTTATTGACATTAAAGACTCAATCCAATATCTTTGCCCCATAACGAAAACGTTTTAGGCCACAACCGACCTACCCCAAAAAAACAACCACACCATGGATTTTAAATTATCTGAAGAACACCTTATGATTCGGGATGCCGCCCGTGAATTTGCAAAAAGCGAACTCCTTCCTGGAGTGATTGAGCGGGACAATTTGCAGCAATTTCCTGCAGAGCAAGTCAAAAAAATGGGCGAGATGGGATTTCTCGGCATGATGGTCGACCCCGAGTATGGCGGTGGCGGAATGGACACCCTTTCATACGTTTTGGTAATGGAGGAACTCAGCAAAATCGATGCTTCTTCATCAGTAATCGTTTCCGTAAATAATTCTTTGGTGTGTTATGGACTTCAGGCTTATGGTAATGAGGCTCAAAAAGACAAATATCTTAGACCTCTAGCCACTGGTGCGGCCTTGGGGGCTTTTTGTCTAAGTGAACCAGAAGCAGGAAGCGATGCGACATCACAAAAAACCACAGCTATAGAACATGGCGATCATTATGTGCTAAACGGGACTAAAAACTGGATTACAAATGGCGGCTCTGCTGATTACTATATAGTCATTGCCCAAACCGATAAAGATAAAGGGCATCGCGGGATCAATGCGTTTATCGTTGAAAAAGGTATGGATGGATTTTCTATTGGACCCAAAGAAGACAAGCTCGGTATTCGCGGAAGCGACACCCATAGTTTGATGTTTCACAATGTCAAAGTACCCAAAGAAAATAGAATCGGCGAAGACGGCTTTGGATTTAAATTTGCTATGAAGACTTTAAGTGGAGGTCGTATTGGTATTGCGGCGCAAGCCTTGGGGATTGCCTCAGGGGCCTACGAACTTGCCCGCGACTATTCAAAAATCCGCTCGGCCTTTGGTAAAGAAATCTACAAACATCAGGCAATCTCATTTAAGCTAGCCGATATGTACACACAGATAGAGGCAGCAAGACATTTGGTATTTAAAGCCGCTTGGGAAAAAGATCAAGGCATGAACTATGACCGCAGCAGTGCCGTGGCAAAACTCTATGCCAGTCAAGTCGCTATGGACACAACCATAGAAGCGGTTCAGATCCATGGTGGCAATGGATTTGTCAAAGAATATCATGTGGAGCGTCTGATGCGGGATGCAAAAATCACACAGATCTATGAAGGCACCAGTGAAATTCAGAAAATTGTGATTTCACGGGCGCTATTAGACGACTAATCTTATTTGCCTCAACCTTCAAATACTTTACCAAAGAAGGTCTCTATACCCTTAAACGCACCACACTGCCAAGGAAGACAGGGGGGTTACACTATTTGAAGAAGTTCCAAACCAGACCAAAACGCAGGGAGGCGTCGCGATATGGAATCCCAGGAGCGCTGAAATGATTGTTTTGACCTTGAAACAATTGATTCATGTGTTCGTAAATCAAGAATAAACGCGTCTGCCGGATTTTGGTTTGAAAAAAGAAGTCAACCAAAGGAAAAGCTCCTAAAGTTTCAGTGCACTGCACATAGAATTCAGCCAAAACCGGATCGTAGGCCGGTAGATTAAATTCTGTAAAATACTTAAGACGAACCCCTGTTTGAATTTTTGCAGCTTTTTTAAACCACTCATCCTCAAAAAACAAGCTTTGTCTTGTCAGGAGTTCAGGCACCGGTAATACTTCCTGCCCACTCAGGACCTTTTGGTAAATCACTTCAGACTGATAACCCCACCCGCCTAATTTCCAGGTCTGATCGTGATGAATTTTTAAGTGCTGTACCTTTTGGTCGTATTGCAGCGGTAGCGGATGAAGTCCATTGACATCCAGACCAAAATAGGCATAATTCTCGATGTCCGTAAAGCTTGCTTTTAATGATCCTATATAAGGCATTTGCACATGGCCCTTAAGCGTCTGAGTGGTAACCGGAGCAAATGAATTGAACCAATTGTAGGCTTTGTAATCACTTTGATTTAAACGCAAGTTAACGGCTACAGGACGCGTATCCCGCGCCAATTGGACTTGAAAACTAAAGCCATTGCCAAAAGTTTTTTGCAAGCCAATATCCATTTGATTCAGTCCATTACCTCCACCAAATCCTTGCGAAAAACTACCCTCTATTTGCCAAGTATTCCACTGACCCTGTGCCTGTGCACCAGAAATCAAAAAACTATTCGAGATTTCGGAAGGAATCACACCTTCAATTAGATCTAAAATTCGATCATAACCATAGCGCAAATTCAAGTAGGATACAAAAGGCGTAATATTAAATCCGCTGTTCAGCTTCAAATTAACCAGCGCTTTTATTCTTGTATTAAAGCCCGTGGCTTTGGTATAAAGATTGTCTGCTTTATACGACTCGCCGAGCCCTTCAAAATCAGCTTTCTGAGTAAAGAGATAAGACTTTGCCTGATGCGCAGTCTCCAGTCCTATGGAATGCATCAGGGCACTTGGGTTACTCGGGTCAAAAAGGTATAACTGTTGGGCGTAATACCCTGTGCTATGAATGACATTCTGAGCATTCTCAAAATTAACGTCAAGCCGTCCGCGATCATCAAACTCTGGGTCCGCTGAGGTATAAAGCAGTAAGGCAGATTGAGTTAACCCACCATTTTCTTGATTGAGTAATTCTTGATTGACCAAATGGGCCTTGAGCTGATAGTGTTTATTTGGGGAAACATAATACACGGTCCCACGAAAATCCCCTGTACTGGTCAAGATATGTTGATATTGACCCAGAGAGCGGACACCCTTGTAGGCCAGTGAAATGTTCAAGCCTTCTGAAATATTTGTGGTAAAAAAAGCGTCCAATTGTTGTCCTTGAACAAAGGCTGTTTTAAAATACAATTCTGTCAACGGAGTGGGTACCCGATAATAAGCGATATCCGAGGCGCTCAGCTGTGTTTCTCTTCGCGCTCCTGCTGCAAATCCGGGCACATATGAAAATGCCGGCAATTGAAGACTTAATCTGTTATGCGCTTGGCCTACGTTTGCAAAGGGCAGTAATTCAAGGTCATCGCGCCTTAAATAATTAAACTTATTGAGCTTGTGAATTCCCAAAGTTGTATCAAGTGCCGTAGTATCACCTTTTAGTGTAATGCGTTGATAGAGTTTTATTTCTGGCTTTTCATTATCCTTACTCTGGAATTTACTGGGCACACCAGCAGGGATTTGTGCCAGGATCTTTCCCGAAAAAATCAGTAGAATAAGTAGACAGAAATACCGCCTCATAGAATTTATTTACGGGGTAAAGTTACGTTATTTTAAGAGGAATTGAGTACTTTATGCTCATGCTCAAACTCAAGATAAATCCGGAACTTTTGGAATGCGGCACCGACGAGGCAGGAAGAGGCTGCTTGGCGGGTCCAGTAACCGCCGCAGCTTGTATTTTGCCCGATAATTTTGCGCATCCCTTACTGAACGATTCTAAACAACTCAACGCCTCCCAGCGATTGGAATTACGTGAGATTATTGAGTCCTCTGCCATATGCTGGGCTATTGCACATGTGCATGAATCGGAGATTGACCAGATGAACATACTCAATGCCTCTATTGAAGCGATGCATCGCGCGATTGCACAACTCAAACCCATCCCAGAATTTATTGCCGTGGATGGCAATCGATTCAAACCACTGAATCAAATACCTTTTGAATGTGTGATAAAAGGAGACGGGAAATATCAAAACATTGCCGCAGCTTCTATTTTGGCAAAGACCGAGCGCGATAGGTATATGAAAGTCCTTCACCAAGAATATCCACAATACGACTGGAACAACAATAAAGGATACCCCACATTAAAACACCGAGCCGCAATTGCACAATTTGGAGCAACCCCTTATCACAGACAATCTTTTCGATTACTCCCTAATCAACTCAAGCTATCTCTATGAAGCAAAATGCTTTAGTCATATCGCATTCAAAAGTCATTACTTCAATCCAAAATAAGCGCTTGAGAATTCATAGATCCTTTCTATTTTTGTGTATGCCAAAAGTCCTTCGTTACCTTAGCGTATTGCTCATTTTCGCCTTAATTGGGTGTGATTATAATCAAGAAAAATCCTTTGAACCCTGGCAACTTTACAATGCCCAAACCACTCATGTTTTGGTGTTGAACAACACCTCCTTGGGACTCCAAAATTTCAAACAACAGACAAAAAATAGCGCCAGCTTATCCTTGCCAAAACTACCGTCCATTATCGATAGCCTGAGCGTTAGCAAGAGCGAAGAAGGTAGTAGTTATCTTTTTCTCAGTGATTTAAAAGTCCAGAATCCAGTTCAAGAGAGTCAGTCCTGCTTTGCTTGGGTATTTCCTGTAATGGACACCATACCACATCATGGCACTCGAGAAGTTCGCTACGGTAGAGATACAGTTTTTGTTTTTTCTCGAGATCGTTATCGCATCTACAGCAATAATAAATCACTGGAGTTAAACCCTGAAATGCCTTTTGACATTGAGCTCAACAGTCTTAAAAAAATGACTCAGCTCAAAAAAGACAAGCCATTAGTTATTGCACAAAGACTCGTTCAACCCGGGGAATCTATCCTATTTAATAAAAAGGGTTGGGTGGTCTATGACCCTCAATCGAGTGCCGATGGCGCCACTGCTCATGGGGTGCTGATCACTTCCAGCATCGATTCTTCTCAGGTCCATCATCAAACGCCTTTGACCCTTGACCTAGGGCAAAAACCCAGTATTTTAAGAAGTCCAGAAATCATTCCGCTGACTGCTAAATCAAGTTTAAGCCTTGTACTGAATAATCCACAATCTTTATTGGCTAAAATAAAATCCATTGATACTATGGCTGTGTTGAGTCCTTTTATTGAAACAATAGAAGAGGCGAGTATGATTGAATTCACTGACGGAAAAGCTTTGGCCTTAAAAAGTCTAGACCTGAATATGAGCTTGAGTACCATTACCCAAGGCACGACTCAGGATGACAATTTTCGGGGTATTACGCTAAAATCGTTTGAGCCGCTACAGCTACGAATACAGCCGCTACCGCTCATATTCAAGGAAATCCCTCAGATGACCCATGCCTTTGTTTGGGATGAATTTATTTTACTTACCCCCTCAGAAGAATTGGCAAAAAATTACATTGCCGAATTGCAAAATAAAAACACGCTGTTAAAAAGCAACGCATGGCTTGCAACCCAAGAAGATTTGGCTCGAGAGAGTAGTTTAATTTCATGGGCCAAAGAAGCGCAAATTAAGCGCATGGAAACATTTCAGCTTATAGAAGATCAGGGATTTGCCCATATGAATTACTCCCTTCAAACCGGTGCGCAAAAAAACATCAACGAAAGCATTGGACCTCTATTGCACAGTATACAACTCAATGGCTCTGTATTTAACGGCCCTCAATTTTTCAGCAACCATAAATCTGGCGGCAAAAACATCGTCGTTCAAGATGAAAATTATCGTCTGTACTTTATTGCACCAAGTGGAAAGACACTCTGGTATAGAGATCTAAAAGAGCCTATTTTAGGGTCGGTTCAGGAGGTAGACTTATTGCGTAATGGTAATAAACAACTCGCTTTTGTCACTCCCTCAAAATGGTATGTCATCGATAGGAATGGTCGAGATGTGCCTCCATTTTCTAAAAGCTTTAAAGACCCTATAACCCAACCACTTGCTGTATTTGACTACGATAACAACAGAAAATATCGCTTTGTGGTCATTCAAGACCGCGGGGTTTTAATGTATGACGCAAAAGGCAAACAAGTTAAAGGATTTACCTATTCAAAAGCGCCTGCCACTGTAAGTCAACCGCCCACTCATCTTAGGATTAACGGCAAAGACTATCTGCTGTTTTTACTCCAAAATGGGCAGCTTCAAATATTAAGTCGTACAGGGAAAGAGCGCATTCCGGTATCTGAACAATTTGACTTTGGCCCCAATTTACCCGTAAAACACGAGGGTAAAATTGTTTTTTGGACGCAGGAGGGCAGTCAGATCCTAATTAGTCCTGAGGGAACAGTCATCAAGCGTACGGCAAAATCTCCGGCTCAATATCGTGTGGTTTACTACGGCGCGCATACCCTAGAGTTTGATGATCCATTGCTGCGTATTGACCAGAACCTTATCGAACTTCCGCTGGGTAATTACAAAGGGCCACAAGTATTTAAATTTGGCAATAAGCTGCGTGTTGTAATGTTAGATCAGGACAGTCAAAACATTTATATTTACAATAGTGAGGGCAACCTTTTAAAAGATTTACCATTCTTTGGCAGCTCTGCGATCGACATGGCTGATATCAATAATAACGGACAACTAGAGTTAGTGGTCCAAGGCCAAGCCAATGAAGTTTTGATGTACAGATTAAATTAGATGGTTTCTTCTGCTAAAATTTTCAAGGGAATTCAATTTCTGCTTGAAAGAGCTGCTCAAAATGATGAAGCAATCTTTGGCTGACTTTGTGTTCATCTATTTCCTGGGATTTGAGCTCAACCCGCATTGAAGTGACTGATTTTCCGCGTATGCCACACGGGATCATATGATCGAAATAGCCCAAGTCCGTATTCACATTCAGGGCAAACCCGTGCATGGTCACCCAACGACTCGCTCTTACGCCCATAGCACATATTTTTCGGGCAAATGGTGTCCCCACATCTAACCAAACGCCGGTCTCTCCCTTAGAGCGCTCTGCTTTAATGCCGTAATCGGCAAGCGTCAAGATGATCATCTCCTCGAGCAGCCTCAGATATTTGTGGATGTCCGTAAAGAAATTTTCCAAGTCCAAAATAGGATAACCTACTATTTGCCCCGGTCCGTGATAGGTAATGTCTCCGCCACGATTAATTTTAAAAAATTGTGCTCCTATGGACGCTAACTTTTGCTCATCGATGAGCAAATTATCAGGATCTCCACTTTTACCTAGGGTGTAAACATGCGGGTGACGGACAAAAAGCAAATGATTCTCAGTAGCTGTATTGGCGCTATTTCTTCTATTGTCAATTTTTGTTTGAACAATAGCCTTAAAGAGCTGTTCTTGATAAGCCCAAGCTTCTGCATAGTCTAAAGTGCCTAGGTCTTGGATCAAAACCGATTTGTTGTTTTTCATATTATCGGTTTGGATTATTCATTATGATTAGGGCCGCAATCACTCCCGGCACCCAACCAAAAATGGTCAAAATACAAACGATAATAAAAGAACCGCAACCCTTGTCCACAACCGCGAGTGGAGGAAATATAATGGAGAGTAAGACACGCCAAAAGCTCATGAGACAAAAATACAGCATATTTTCAATACCACTCCCCCACCCAAACCGCGAATAATTAATTATTTTTGCGGCATATTTAGACATCATGCAACGCACAGAACTTGAATTAATTCGTCTGGAAAAACTCAATCAATTACGCACTTTGGGCATTGACCCCTATCCTGCTGCGCAATATCCTGTGGACAATACTGCACAGGAAATAAAAGAGCATTACCAAGAGGGCAAACAAGTCGTGGTTGCGGGGCGTTTGATGTCACGACGCATTCAAGGGAAGGCCTCTTTTGCCGAGCTTCAGGACTCCAGTGGAAGAATTCAAATCTACTTTAACCGCGATGAAATCTGTCCTACGGAGGACAAAACGCTCTATAACGAAGTCTATAAAAAACTTTTAGATATTGGCGATTTTATCGGTGTAAAAGGAATCTTATTTAAGACCCAAGTTGGAGAGAAAACAATTCAAGTGCAGGACTTTACAGTTTTGTCAAAGGCGATTAAACCCTTACCTCTGCCTAAAACCGACAGTGAAGGAAATGTCCATGATGAATTTAATGACCCAGAACTCAGATATCGCCAACGCTATGCAGATTTAGTCGTTAACCCTAACGTCAAAGAAGTCTTTATCAAAAGAACGCGTATGTTTAATGCGATGCGGGACTTTTTTAATGAGCGTGGCTATTTTGAGGTAGAAACCCCGGTACTTCAATCCATTCCTGGAGGCGCGGCGGCCCGACCATTCATTACCCACCACAATAGCTTAGACATACCGCTTTACTTGCGTATTGCCAATGAACTCTATTTAAAAAGGCTCATTGTGGGTGGCTTTGATGGTGTTTACGAATTTTCAAAAAACTTTCGAAATGAGGGTATGGACCGTACCCACAATCCAGAATTTACCGCCATGGAAATCTATGTAGCCTATAAGGACTACAACTGGATGATGGAATTCTGCGAGGAGCTCTTAGAATATTGTGCCCTCCAAGTCAACGGCAGCACCAAAGCTCAATTTGGCGCTCACGAAATTGACTTTAAAGCACCATATCCACGGGTAACCATGACAGACGCCATCAAACAATATGCCGGCATAGACATCACTGGAGCGACCGAAGAAACTTTAAGGTCGGCCGCTCAGACATTGGGTATTGAGGTGGATGATACCATGGGCAAAGGAAAACTCATAGACGAAATCTTTGGGGCCAAATGTGAGGGACAATTCATCCAACCCACCTTCATTACGGATTATCCCAAGGAAATGAGCCCTCTGACTAAGAGCCATCGCGATAAACCCGAGCTTACAGAGCGATTTGAGCTGATGGTCTGCGGCAAAGAAATTGCCAATGCATACAGCGAGCTAAACGACCCCATTGACCAACGAGAACGTTTTGAAGCCCAAGTAAAATTAGCAGATCGCGGTGATGACGAAGCCATGTATATCGATAATGATTTTCTTCGCGCACTGGAATATGGTATGCCCCCAACGTCAGGGATGGGTATAGGTATGGATCGACTGATCATGTTTTTGACCAATAACCCTGCTATTCAAGAAGTCTTATTTTTCCCCCAGATGAAGCCTGAACGGAGTCAAATCAAATTAGTGTTAAACGACGAAGAACAAGCACTGCTTGACACCCTAAAAAAACAGGGGCCTATGGCACTTTCAGCGCTGAAAGAACTCAGCGGATTGAGCAATAAAAAATGGGACAAATCCATCAAACAATTGACTAAAAACAAATTGGCCAAAGTCGAAAAAGACGAACAAGGACTATGGGTATTGCCTTTGGAATAAGATTACGCTCCGCACTGCTTTAGTGTAGGATGGTAACAAAATATTGTTTAGATTAGCTGTATAAATTGATGCATTCGATGAAAACCTACCTAAAAGCCTTAAGCACATTTTGTCTTTTTTTCGGATTGTTGTCCCAGCCTATGTTTGGGCAGCAACTCCAACAAGACAACAGCCGTCCAGATGAAGCCGCAAAGATCCAAGTGGATCAATTGTCACAATCATTAAATTTAGATGGATCTCAGCAAAGGGCTTTATTTCGTGCATTAGTTTCTGAGTCTACACGCTCTGGCCAAAGTCCACAAGTTTTGGTAAACAAGGCAAACAATGATCAGAATCAAGCTTTTACCCAAACGCTAAAGTCTATTTTGACCCCGGAGCAATTCCGCAAGTGGAAAAATCCGGATAAAAAATAATTATCGAGGAAAGTACAATTCCTGACCGATCGACAAATCGATTGATTCGAGTTTATTGTGCTCCATAATTTGATCAACACTAAGGCCAAAGCGCTTTGACAAACTGTAAAGGGTATCCCCGGCCACAACTACATAAATACGGTCTTTCCCATTTATTGCCCGTGGGGAATTAGCCTCACTTGACTTGTCCAGATCGTCTGTATCTACTTGTTCAGCTAATGCACCCCCCTGGTCGTATTGCCATAACTCAAAACGCTCAATAAGACTGATGAGTTTATCCGGATATTTTGGATCAGTCGCATAACCCGCTTTCTTTAAGCCTTTTGCCCATCCGCGGTAATCGGATATTTTTAATTTGAACAAATCCGCGTAACGAGAGCGCTGCGTCAAAAACAGGGAATGATCTCTGTAAGAATATTTTACATCGGTATACTTGCGAAAACATTCTCCCAATTCATCATCATCGTGATACACCCGTTCTCCGGTCCAAGTATTGTGACATTTTATACCAAAGTGATTTTTGGCTTTAAGTGCAAGCGTTCCATTTCCAGATCCACTCTCCAAAATACCTTGCGCCAAGGTGATGCTCGCTGGTATCTGATAAAGTCTCATTTCTTCAATTGCAATTGGCGCAAAAGTCTCAATATATAATTGCATGCGCTGCTGGGCAGTTAGCGTCTCATCTTGAGGCTCAGAGTTAGTAATTTGCTCCGTTTCCTGCTTTGGGGTATCCACACGTTCTGACACTACTCGCTTAGTGGTCTGTTTTCGCTTAACTGATTTTTTTGATCCGCATGATGAAAACAACAGCAGGGTTGCTAAAGCATATACCGAAATTGATGACTTAATTTTCATTAATCTTTTTTTTAAATGTCATGAAATATTTGACAAGGCCTTATTTGACGCGTTAAACCCCTCAATCCCTTGAAGGCCCCCAGTGTGCAGCACCAATATCTCTGATATATCGATGCCTGAGCTTGTTCTGAGTACATCTAAAAGTCCAAACATCATTTTACCGGTATAAATTGGATCAAGGGGCACCTGGGTGCATGCCTTAAAATTATTAATAAAATCGATCAATTCACGGTTTGCCTTGGCATATCCTCCAAAATGAAAGTGTGTAAATATGGTTCGGGAGATTCCCTCACCATAAACCTCAAGCTGCTTTACAAAATCCACCCCCTTTAAGGCCGAAAATCCCCAAACCTCCTGAGGTGTCCTGGCCCCCTCAAGCAGACCCGCCATCGTACCCCCGGTTCCTATTGGGGTGCACAACACTCGAAATTTTTTTGGCAATAGCTGCACCATATTGGCCACACCTTGAATCGCTAAATCGTTGCTCCCTCCCTCGGGTATCAGCACACAAGGCCCATAACGATGCTGTAAGGCACTGAGATATTCGGCCTCAAATCTCCGTTTGTACTCCTGTCTACTGACAAAAACTAATTCCATTCCACAGCGCTTGGCTTTACTCAAAGTGGGATTTTCGTGAATTTTTTCAGTCAGTTCTTCGCCTCGGATTAAACCAATTGTTTGGTATCCAAACTTTTGACCCGCAGCCGCAGTTGCAGCGATATGATTAGAATAAGCCCCGCCAAAGGTCAATACTCGATTGACACCAATTTTTGCCGCCTGTTTTAAATTAGGCAATAGCTTTCTGAGCTTATTCCCAGAGGCCTCTTCCATTATTTGATCTTCGCGTAATAGATGTAATGATTCTCCGCGAAATCCAAAAGGTGTCAGATCCACCTCATCAATTCTAGCCTTTTGATTTAGCCACTGATCTAACGCATCAATCTTTGAAACTGAAGTATCCATATGCACCTAAAGGCTTGAGTCCTTCAAAAATAAGGGGAAATATAAAAAACGAAGCTAATGGCTGAATTAATTCAGTGTTTGGCCTACTTTCCATAGAACTTCAATATGAATAAAATAAGTCATATGTTAAAATAATTTGCATTTCATCGAATTTATTTGCTCTTTATCGTATTTATACGCACTTTTTACCTGTAAATAAGTTAAAACCTTCTGATTTGGCCCATTTGAAACAAATATTGATCCTGGCTTGCGCCCTTAATGTGCTGTCTGTGGTGGCTCAGGTCGGAATCAATACTGCCAACCCTCAAGCTGCACTTGACATAGAAAGCAGTACTTATGGTATCGTGATGCCTAGACTTGCTCTAAGTTCGACTTTAAATGAGAGTCCTGCCACTAATCCTCAGGGCGGTAATATCTCTGCTTGGACTGTCATCTACAATACCGCTACCACCAATAATGGCACTAATGACGTATCTCCCGGATTGTATGTGTGGACAGGCGCACAATGGGATCCCCAATTCGATCGAAAAGAACAAGTTAAGTTTGAAAGCGCTTTAGGTATTCGTACCGAGGCACTGATCGGACTCCTTCCAGCTAATATTGATGGCCTGAGTAATCAAACATTCACTCCAAGCTATACAGGAACCTATAAAGTGATCCTTACAGTGAATTATGGTGGAGGTGTTGCCAAACAACCCGATGAAGATGGAAGTCCATCTAGCGACGGTGACTTGAATATTGCTCGTCAAACTGGAACTTTTGATTTTGAGCTAAACGGCGTACATCGCTATATCCCTGTGGGAGCCTATTCTACGAACTATGATACTAGCGTGGGTATTCCCTTAGGTGGCGATCGCAAATTTTTCGCTATTTGGCAAGAATATACATGGACTGGCTTTGAAACGCTACAGGCTGGTGTAAGCCACAATTTTAATTTATCGTTTACGCAAGACCTAGCTCCAGAGTTTGAAAATGAAGGTTCAGGGACAGGTCGTGGTTATATCGCCTATGATTTACCATGTCGTGTCGAATTTATTTATATGGGAGAATAAATCATGAAAGTCAAGAATTCCATATTCGTTCTTCTATTGGTCATAAGCCAATTCCCTGCCTGGGGTCAGATTGGTATTGGCACAAGCACTCCAGAAGGACTTCTTGATATTTCTATGGCTCAAGGTTTTGTATACCCACGAATAGAGCTGGTCAATACAGCCACCGCCACGATCACTACTCCTGATGGAAATCCACCTGTAATCGGAACCATGATTTACAACACAAAAAATAGTGGTACTGACGCTACGGCCGTTTATCCTGGTTTATACCAATGGAACGGCACACAATGGGTGGCTAAGTTTGATAAAAAAGACAACAAAATCTACATTCAAAACAGCAATTTAAGTACTGGGCATAATGTTGGTGCTCAAGGAATAAGTTTTAACAGTAAAACCTTTGTTCCCCGTTATTACGGCACCTATAAAATTAAGGTGAGCCTTCATTTTGGGGGCGGAAAAATAGATCTTCCAACCGCTTCTGAGCCAGACGATCAACACGCTAACTTCGGCGCTCAAGGAGGAGACTTTATCTTCAGCTTCAACGGTCAAAACCACGCTGTTTCAATGAAGAGTTTTTCTGGCAATAACGACGATGCTAATTTTAATGGCGGTACCTTAAAAGAATATAGCAACGCCTATAATCAAGCTCAATTCACTATTTTGGAAACTGATTTGATTCCAGGTGAAACCTACAACATTGCTTTAACATTTGATCAATTGATCGCTAATGGATTCGATTCCGATGGAGCCCTCGGAACAGATGGAGGTGGTAATATAACTATCAATGGTGATTTAGGTTGTGTTGTTGAAATTAGTTACATTAACGAATAATTATGGCGCACAAATCTTCAACTCTAGTAAAACGTCTGGTTGCTATCGGCTTTATAGTTTTTAGCGGCACAGCTATGGGTATTGCGCAGATCGGTATTGGTACCACCACTACTGAAGGTGCCATTGATGTAGCAGGGTCAAACTCAGGTCTCTTATTTCCTCGAGTGGCCCTTACCAGTACTTTGGACTTGAGCACCGTAGTCAATCCAAATGGCGGAAATCTTGCTCCCGGAACTACCGTATTTAACACCAATAACAGCGCTCTTGGTGCTGATGATGTTCAACTAGGGGTTTATACCTTTGACGGAACAAGCTGGCAACCCCAATTCTCTCGAGAAGATTATGCCTTGTATAAGCAAACCGGAGGCTGTTTTCGTGCCCCCATACAATCTGGGGCCTTGGAGTATACTACAGCCAGTAGACTCGATGGATTAATAGAGGAAATTTTTACACCAAAATACAGTGGCATGTACCGTATCGAGGTGAAAACTAATTTTGGTGCAGGTAAAATTGAAGATTTTACCACAGGTAGTGAAAGTTATATTTCCTTGGCCACGTGTGAAGGAGCCTTTTTCTTTAAACTTGAAGGCAATGGTCGCATCATGATCAACCCCGAATCTTCTTCCTATGATTACGAGCAAGGATGGTCATACACTCATGCCTACTCCGCTGAGAATGACAATGACCCTGCATCAAGAAGTGCAGAGAGTTATAATGTCCCTCATTACGCAACTTTGGTTTATTACAAACCCCTAATCGCTGGAGTCCCTTACACTTTTAACCTACACCACAAGGCCGTCACTGGTGCTGCAGTCTTTCAAAATGCAGGCGCCTCGGGTGAAGGTATGGGTCATATTGGTCATGATATCCCCTGCTCTGTTGAGTTCGAGTTTTTAGGCAACTGATTCTAAAAAGGTTTTTTAGTTTGCGGCATTAAAGTGGTATTTTTGCCCATGCATTTTCCTAAAAAACACATTCCAGTAGAAGACGGAGATTTTTATCTTACCCCCGAGGGATATCGCTGTTTTACCGAGCAATATCACCTTAAACGAGGGTATTGTTGCGACAGTAATTGTCGCCATTGTCCCTATAGAGGAAATGCCAAATCCTAAAAATAAAAATTATGACCTTTCAAGAGGAAATACGTTTAGGCATTCCAGAGGTTCTACCGCAGTCAAAGCCCTATGACCCAAAAGTAAATCACGCGCCAAAGCGAAAATCTATACTATCTGCTGACGAAGAACAGCTCGCCTTGCGCAATGCATTGCGTTATTTTCCGGCGAAAGACCATAAAACGCTGCTGGCAGAGTTCAAACAAGAACTCAAAGAATACGGGCGCATATACATGTATCGGTTACGCCCAGACCACAAAATATTTGCACGCCCTATAGACGATTACCCTGGACAAAGCACCCAGGCCAAAGCCATAATGTTAATGATTCAAAACAATTTGGATCACGCGGTTGCCCAGCATCCAAATGAGCTAATTACCTATGGAGGTAATGGCGCAGTTTTTCAAAATTGGGCACAATATCGCCTAACCATGCAGTACCTCTCCCAAATGAATGACGATCAAACCCTGGTTATGTACAGTGGCCACCCTATGGGTTTGTTTCCTTCTGGGCCGCATGCCCCAAGAGTAGTGGTGACTAATGGAATGATGATTCCGAACTATTCCAAGCCTGATCACTGGGAGCGATTTAACGCCCTAGGTGTTTCTCAATACGGTCAAATGACCGCAGGAAGTTATATGTATATAGGCCCGCAAGGTATTGTACATGGCACAACCATCACCGTATTGAATGCGTTCAGAAAATTAGGGCGCTCACCTAAAGGGGGATTGTTTGTAACCTCGGGGTTGGGTGGCATGAGTGGAGCGCAACCCAAAGCTGGCAATATCGCTGGCTGCGTCACGGTCTGTGCTGAAGTCAATAAAAAAGCAATAGACACCCGCCACAGCCAAGGCTGGGTAGACGAAGTTTATGACGATCTTCCTGCCTTAACCCAAAAGGTTCGATGGGCCATTCAAGAAAAGGTCGCTATTTCACTTGCCTTTCATGGCAATATTGTGTCGGTATGGGAACACTTTGATAAGGAAGGAATTAAAGTAGATTTAGGTAGTGATCAGACCTCTTTACACAATCCATGGGCCGGAGGATATTATCCTGTGTCCCTGAGCTTCGAGCAAGCAAATGAAATGATGGCGGGCGATCCAGTTGAATTTAAAAAACACGTTAAAGAGAGTCTTGTTCAGCATGCTGCATTGATCAACAAACACACCAAAAAAGGCACCTATTTCTTTGATTATGGCAATGCGTTTTTACTAGAGGCATCTAGAGCTGGTGGTGATTTACTAAAAGAAGGAAGCACAGAAGAATTTAAGTATCCTAGTTATGTCCAAGACATCATGGGCCCCATGTGTTTTGATTACGGATTTGGCCCGTTCCGCTGGGTTTGCGCCTCAGGCGATCCACAGGACTTAGCTAAGACTGACGAAATTGCCTGCGGTGTTTTGGAACAACTCATGATCGACGCTCCTGATGAAATTAAGCAACAAATGGCCGATAATATCCAATGGATCAAAGGAGCTCAAGAAAACGCCTTAGTAGTGGGCTCTCAGGCGCGCATCCTCTATGCCGATAGCAACGGACGTATCGCCATAGCACGAGCGTTTAACAAGGCCATTGCCCAAGGCGAATTGGGTCCAGTAATCCTAGGACGGGATCATCACGATGTGTCAGGAACAGACTCGCCCTATAGAGAAACTTCAAACATTTATGACGGTAGTAGATTTACTGCGGACATGGCCATTCACAATGTTATCGGTGATTCCTTCAGAGGTGCCACCTGGGTGAGTATTCACAACGGCGGAGGAGTCGGCTGGGGCGAGGTCATTAATGGTGGTTTCGGTATGGTTCTTGATGGAACAAAAGAAGCAGAACAGAAATTGAGTTCAATGCTCTTTTGGGATGTCAACAACGGGATTGCAAGGCGCAGTTGGGCCAGAAACAACGAGGCTATATTTGCCATTAAACGCGCAATGGAGCAGGAACCTAATTTAAAGGTTACGTTGCCAAATCTGGTTGATGACCGCCTTTTTGAAGACCTCTAAGAACAAGATTTTAATAGAAATTTCTGCATTTGTCATCAAGTCGAACAATTATAAAAACACCATTATGAAGTTTCGTTTAATGCTTTTCAGTTTTAGTCTTATGTTTATGGGATGTAGTTCTGTCCGTGTGGCCGTGGACTACGACACTGCAGTTTCTTTTGATCAATACAGCACCTTCGCTTTTTTTAAGCCAGCGGTCGATAAAATGGAAGTGAGTGATCTGGACAAAAAGAGAATTTTGCACGCCATCGACAACAATCTAATGGCCAAGGGCCTGAGTAAATCTCAAGAGGCCGGCCTCTTGGTTCATGTCTTTACCAAAGAAGAAAAAGAGGTCGATATTTTTCAAAATAACTTCAGTTGGGGCTGGGGCTGGGGCTGGTCTCCCTGGTGGAATGGTGGCTTTTTTGGACCCAGCGTGAGTACCCGCACAGAAGGACAGCTTTACATCAATCTTGTCGATGCCAAAACGAATCAACTTATTTGGCAAGGCAAAGGCACAGCGCAACTTTATCCTAATGAAAAAGTTGAGAAAAAGGAGGCGCGCATTCAAAAAATTGTCGATAAGATTCTTGCCCAGTATCCTCCTCAGGCCGAGCAATAACTGCTTATTCTTTTATGAGCCTGTAGGTTTTTTGACTCAAGTCCCCACCAGTAACTTTGATGTAATAAAGTCCGCTAGCCCAATGGCTGACATCATTTTGCAGGAGCTCTGATAGTTGTGTGCTGTTGAAAATTTGTCGCCCCTGGGCGTCAAAAACTTGAACACTCAAGATATCCACCCCTGTACCTGTGGTGTTTATTTGCCGAGAAAAAGGGTTTAAAAAAGTCAAATCAACAGCCGCATCAAGCTCATTTTGGCTGAGCACTACCTCACCATCCACTATGTTTTGGGCGTATGCTTTGGCAGGACCTGATTTTTGTTCTACAAATACAGCAACGCTTTGATTGTTGACCATTTGGGTATGATGAATGCGGCCCTTATTGGCCTGGAATGTTGCTACATCTTTAAGCCCTTCAGGCCATACAGCTTGACCGCTCTCATCCAAATAAGTCGCGCGCAATGCGGTCGGTGAAGCGCCATTGTTAACCCCTTCTTGAATCAATAAAATCGGCCCTTGTTCGGCTAAATTCATACCCCCCACAGGTACAGATTCAGAACCCACAGGGTACAATTCAAAGGCATCATTACCAAAGAGTCTATCACCTGTCGCTACATCAAACTTTTGTAAATACGTACCCTTGGTACTTTGTGATGTATTGGTATAAGTACTGCTCATCCAAACTACATCGGAGCCTTCTTTGTAGGCCATGTAACATTCCATTTCGTAGAAAGACTGGGTTGTGTCAAAAGAAGAACCATTCACCCCCCAGGGCATTGTACCATCAGGATTAACGCATTGTAAAAAGGTGTCGAAGCGGGTTCCCGAAGAGGCATAATAACCCATATATACTTTATCCGCAATCATTATACCTTGATAATCGCGGTTCCATGCAGTCGCATTATCGCTAATTTGAATTGGATTTGACCAAACAGGGGCCCCAGAGGCATCGAAGCGTTGGGCATGTAAAAATGAATTAATCCCTGTAAGAACCTTGTGAAAAATCAAAATAAATTCACCATTATCCAATTCAAACATATTACTCACAACAGTATTACTTGAACCAAGTGATACAGGTTGATCCGCGCCCCAAACTGCTTGACCAGAGGCGTCGAATTGCTGTATTAGTGATACACCAGAAGAGGGATACCAGGAGACTAACACATTGCCCTGGGCTAATGGTAAAATTTTGATGGCATAACCACTCCCAATGGATAAACCTGAAGAGCCCCAGAGTCGATTTCCTTGTAAATCCATTTTGTAGACAAATGCAGGCTCACCGCCCCCTGTACCCGTTACACCAATATATAAATTATCTTGCTGGTCCACCACTACATTCCAAAGGACGGTAAAGGTACTCATGGGTAAATCATCGCTGACAAGAACCCCCTGATCACCCAGCATTTGCTCGCCAGCCGCATTGAGCACTTGAAGTCTAAGCTCATAATTTTCAGGAGCGCCCACACTGTGCCAGAACACAATGTAAGTGGAGCCATCAGAGGCGCCGACGGCCTTCATATCGTCACTTGACAAACTAGAGACCAAAGTGTTCACTTCAGTGTCCGTAGTCCATTGAGCCATGGCCGTCATACTGAAGGCCAATAGGCAGGTAAAAATGATTCTTTTCATTATTGATTGGATTGTTTGTAGGGAGCGAGTTGAGATTTGGTTTCAGGACTCAGTACTAAGCGCCCACTCATAGCAGCGCGTTCTTTAAGCAACTCGTCCCAATGCTCGGTGCCCTCCCATAGAACCGACTTCAAGGCATGAATTGCGTCAATATTATATTGTGAAATATCAGCACATAGATTATTCAAACTACTGTCCATGGCTTTAACAGAATCAAACACCTGTGTATACAGTCCCTTAGACTCTCCCCAACGTGCTGATCTAAATCCCTGTGCATCTATAGACAACGCACTCAAGCCCGCCACACCAATTTTGCGAGCCACTGCTGGGGCGATGACAAATGGACCAATCCCAATAGTGAGTTCGCTCAATTTTATCGCAGCTGACTCCATGGCCAGTGCATAATCCGCAGCGGCAATAATCCCTACACCTCCACCTACTGCTTTTCCTTGAACGCGAGCGATAATGAATTTTTTGCAACGACGCATGGCATTTATCACTCGTGCAAAGCCACTAAAAAAGGCCTGCCCTTGAGATTCATTCTCGATATCAATTAACTCTTGAAAACTGGCACCAGCACAAAAACTGCGCTCTCCAAAACTTCGCAACACCACTACTTTGATTTCAGCATCTTCTGAAGCGCAATCAATAGCCTGCACAAGCTCATCCAGCAAATGCGCTGGGAGGCTGTTGTGGGCAGGATGACCAAACTCGATGGTCATCACGGCGTCTTGACGATGGGTCAGGACATGGCCTTTATCGTTAATTGAATCCTCCATCGATTATTAGCTGTAACTATTCATAAAAGCGGTTAGACTTATGCAAGATACTAAAAATAATGCCTGAGGAGTTTTTCTATAAGCCCAATGAAACATGACTCCTGAATTGACGCATTCTAATTATAAATCGTATTTAACCACAAACATGATGATCCTCGGTAAAACAACATATTGACTGGTGCTGTTAAATTGCTCATTAAAACTGTCTGTGTTGGTGGCCTGATTGTTGGTAAGATTCGTGCCTTGGAGTGAAAACTCCCAATGGCTGTCTTTTTCTTGATAATACAGCGTACTGTTCAAAAAGGAATAATTATTCTCCACGGTATTCTCCTGATTTCGGTAATCATAGAAATCCCAATTCATGGTCCAATAAAAGGACTTTAAGAAATTGATGTCCAAGGAAAAGAATGGTCTTTGGGTAACAAACAATTGTTCGACGCGCCCATTGTTATACTTATTTCTGGTCCAATTATAACCCACCTCAAAATTTGGCCAATCTTGAAAACTGCTGCGCGCACTCAGGCGGTAATTCTGGGTGAGGCTTTGGCTCTCTTGAAGCGCCTGATTTACCCGAGAAAAAAGCTCGCTATAACTCACTGTAGCGTTCAATCCATATTCAATTTTACTGATACGCTTGCTGATACGCCCTGAGGCCGCGTAAATATGATCTGGATAATCTGGATCAAAATTCTCGGGCTGAGTCACTTGATTAATGGCTACCAAAGTGGTGTTGTTTTTGATGCCTTTGGTGCGTTTGGTGTAACTCAAAGAGCCATTGATATTGGTGTAATTAAATAAATTATAACTGAAATAATTGAGTCTAAAAGATTCGGACAAGGCGTTGCCTAGATAGCGATTTCCCACAAAAAGACGATTATAATTATTAAACACATAAGCCTGAGCGAGGTTATTCACGTCTGTGTATTCGGCTGTTTTACTATAATTAAAGCGAAGGTTTTCGCTGTTTTTTATGTCCCACAGAGCAAAGAAATCTGGCAAAAGCAACAACTGATCTTGACGCTCAGTGCTTCCCTGCTGGGTATTTGACAGGGCGTATTGGTGAAGGGTCAATCCAGGCGAAAAGGTAAAATCTCCGCGCTTTATCTTATAGTGTACCCCGAGAAAGACATCATTGAAATTATAGTTAACAGTGTTGATCAGGGAACTGCTCTGCCCGTCTATGGGTAGGGTCTCTTCAAGTAAAATAGAATTTCCATTTAAGCCTTCAAAAATCCTTGAGTCATATTCCTGAGCACTCATTGTGGCGCCAAGGGTAAGGTTCAAATGGCTGGTCTTGTTCAAAATGCGATAATAATCTACTTTACCGTCGATTTTGTCAGTCTTAATTTCTTTGGTTTGGCTTAGGTCAAAACGCCCGTCTTGTTGGCTCACAGGCAAAATGCCTGCAAAGGGCAGCAAATCAGTGATCGCGTTGTAAAACGGGTCTTCTGATTGCAGCATATGCTGTAATTGGCCAGCAAAAATATCATTGTCCGAAGCCGTGTAGTAGGCGTTTATATTTTGTTGTAATGAGGCCGGACGGTTCTCTTTGCGTTCCACGATATCATTGGTCTGATCGGCAAAAGCTGAGAAGGTTGCATCATCTTGTCTTTGATCAGAGGCTTTAAACAGGACATCGTAGTCCACCTGAAGACTTGGACCGGGTTTGTAGACTCCGCTGAATTTAAACATCCCCAATTGATTGTTTTGATCGGAACGTACCTGAGTTTGTTCGGTGATTCCTGATAAAATGAATTGATTTATGGTGTTAGAAACAATGGAAGTACTGTTTTCAGAGGCAATGCCAAAACCGCTGAGATCTAAGGCGGGGGTAAGACCATAGCTAAAGTTAGCGGCGGCGAACTTGGTGCCGATTGCCGCCGCGCGATTGTTTTGGGCTACTGCAAAACCCAAATCGCTCTCCTGGATATTAAAGCGTGTACCTCCTCCGGTGTTAAAATTTCTAAATCCTCCCGTAAAATTGAAATAATCCCTCCAAGTAAACGGCACCTCACCAATGTCGTTCAAATCTGTTATGACGTTAATGCTGTACTCTGGGTGATAATAAAACAATTTAGGATGCACTAGATAACGAGGATCAATATCGGCATCTACACCGCTTCCAGCGGTGACCTCACCAAACCAAAAATTCTTTTTTCCTTCCTTGAGTTTGATGTTGATGGCAACATTATCTTGGTTGTTTGTGACACCTCGCATTTGGCCCACCTCACTAAAATTGCGCAACACCTCGACTTTGTCTATGGCATTAGCGGGAATATTTTTAGTGGCAAGTTTGGAATCTCCATCAAAAAAATCCTTACCCTCCACCATCACCTTTTGGACCGTTTTTCCTTCTACTTGAATTTCCCCGTCTTCGTTAACCTCAACACCGGGAAGATTTTCGAGGACGTCCCCCAGTTTTTTTTCGTTACCAGTGTTAAATGAATCCGCATTGTAAACAATGGTGTCCCCTTTTACCGTAACAGGCATTTCATAGACAATTTCGACCCCATCAAGTTGAGAAGCTTCAGCCTTAAGCAAAAAATCTAGATCCAAATCCGCACTGCCCTGTGGCACAGACAATTCTTTTTCTTGAGTTTCATAACCGAGGAAACTCGCGCGAAGCACGTAGGTCTGCCCTGCAATCAAAGAAAGTGCATACCGACCATCATTATTGGTGATAGAGTATCCGGCTAAATTTCCTGACTCTGGATTGGTGGCAATTACATTGGCAAAACCCAGTGGAGCAATACTGTCTGTGACAGCACCCCGCACTTGAACCTCTTGTCCGTGCATTGGGGAGATGGCCATCAGAATCAAAATCACGCCAAAGGCGAATCTTGTTTTGACATTTAAATAATATGACGAAAAATCACCGGTTTTATTCATAAGGAAGATTCCGAGGGCAAATAAGATTCTGTTCTTTAATACGATTCTGTTCTGAAAAAGTGTCTTGAGCATTATTCTCCACGACCGCGACGCCCAGAACGATTACGCCAATTATCGCGCATCTCTTGAGTTTTTTCCTTCACAATAGTTTCAAATTCATCTTGGGTCACCACAGTCCCTTTGTCTGGGGCCTCAATTGCAGGTAAATCTTTGGGATTCATAACGATCTTTGAACACAATAAGGTGGTGCGATCTGCATTGAGTTCCAGAATGAGTCCCGGAAGACCAGCATACTCTGCTGGACCATGTCCTAATGGAATTTGAGGCGTGAACCAAGCTGTAACCTCAATCGTTTTTGGCAACTCTATTTCATCCATTGGGTCCGTCTTGGTACTGTCGGATTGCTGCTTTTGGTTGTCTTGATTTTTTTCAGCATCCTGTCCACGGCGACCGCGACGGCGCATCATGCTAAAGTCGTTTGCTTTGACCTGCTTTACAGCCCGTGCTTTAATGGCCATATAAGCCCCGATCATTTTGGTCTCATTGGTGACTTCCCATTCCAAGGCTGGAATTTCATCCTTAATCAAAAATGACTTTCCAAAAAAATCATGAGTTTGGACTAAGGCACTTTGGTCGAGATTCTTGTATTGAATTCCAGGAGCTGCACTGGCCATCATCATCCCCCAACCGCGTCCTTGGGTTTCTAAATCCAAAGAAGCCTCCTCCTCGTACAGAGATTCGCTACCATTAAAGGTCAAAACATAGGTTTTTTCCAAAAATGACTTCATGCGCGCCATGATTTGTTTTTTCATGTCTTCACTCATGCCTTCACCTCCGAAATTATCCATATCAACGGTAGTTTTGGACTGATAAAAGGCTTGACCGGAAAAATTCTGGGCTTGAAGTCCAAGGCTCAATAGGGCCGAACATATCAATAAATATTTTTTAATCATTTTGGCTATTGTTAGCTGAATTACAAAAAATCTAAAGGAATGTAATATTTCCTGAGACTCATTTTTAGGACACAAGTTTAATGTGATTTTTTTCGCAAGCGAAATTTAATCAATTTGATTTAGCCATGGTGTTAATTCTCTGCCAATAAAGCAGTTTTACTTTTGTAACTTGTAAGCACTTTGCCCGACTCATTATGAAAACTGTTTTCTTATTGTTGCTGATTCTGTCCGCCGCACCACTGGTGAGTCAGGTCCAGAATCCCAATACGGGCACAAAGCTACTTTCCGACAGGCAAAGCCCATTAAATGTAGATCGATTCGCAGGCTACGATACTTATGATCAATTGTATTGGGTGGATAAAAACACCTTGTATAAACGTGGCGCGCAAGGTAGTTTTGAATTTCAAGAGTTGATGCTAGGTCCGATCAGTTCAGTAGACCTTCAAAATCCTTTGCCCATCCTGGCCTTTTATCGCGAGACGAATACTGTAGTTTTTTTGGACAACCGTTTGAATGAAAAAAAGCGCATTGACTTTAATTTAATGCAGGAATTTCCTCAAGTCCAATGGATTTTTAATGCCGGCAGTAACCGTCTTTGGCTTATGGATCAGAACAGCCAAAGTCTCTGGGTTTACGATACGCAAAAAATGCAAATCGTTTTTCAAAGCCCGCCCCTACCCAATCTTACCACCTTAAAATGTCGATTTAACGACTGTATCGCTCAAACGGCAGACGAGCTCATCTATCTAAGTCTTTACGGGACCATTGTAAAACGAGAGGCCTTCGATAAAGGCACCCTTCAGGGATATAGCGATCAATACACCATTGTTTTAAATGAAAACACCCTGTTTGACCTTAAGTCTAATCAAGGGTTTAATTTCCCCGAAATACGGCCAGAAAATCAGATTAACGACTTGCAGCTAACCCAAGATTTCCTGTATATTTACGACAGTAACGTCATAAGACGCTACGCTTTAAATCCGATAAAAGAATAAGTGCGATGCATGTTGCTGTAGCGGGAAATATTGGTTCAGGCAAAACGACTTTAACAGGTCTTTTGTCAAAACACTACAAATGGAAAGCTCATTATGAAGAGGTAGAGCACAATCCTTATTTGGATGACTTCTACAACCAAATGGAACGCTGGTCTTTTAATTTGCAGATTTACTTCTTAAACAGTCGATTTCGTCAAATTTTGGACATTCGCGAAAATGGTCAAGACGTAATACAAGACCGTACCATTTATGAAGACGCCCATATTTTTGCGCCAAACTTACACGCCATGGGCCTTATGACCAATCGTGACTTTGAAAATTACCGATCGCTATTTGATCTCATGGAAAGTGTCACCAAAGGACCCGATCTTTTAATCTACCTGAGGAGTTCTATACCAAATCTGGTCAAGCAAATCCACAAACGAGGACGCGAGTATGAAAATTCGATCAGCATAGACTATCTCAGCCGATTGAATGAGCGCTACGAGGCTTGGATTCACAACTACGACAAAGGAAATCTACTGATTATCGATGTGGACGATTTAAACTTTGTAGACAATCAAGAAGATCTCGGTACGGTAATCAATAAAATTGATGCCGAACTCCACGGACTTTTTTAGGGGTCGAGGCATTACCGCTTCTCGTTCACCACTTCTCCATAACGACTTCACCATTACTAAGAATCAAAAATAACACCCCACAAGGCGCTGTTGCCGAGGAAATATGAATCGCATTAAGCTGCGGGAAATTTGGTGGTTTGTGATCATGGTATAGGGGCAAAAAAATACAAGCATAAAAAAACCCGGCGCTGTGCGCCGGGTTTTTTAGTTTATTTCTAATCAGGATTACTCCTGCTCAACTTCAACTTCGATGACTTTTTCTCCGTCAACTTCGTCAATTTTAATTTTCATCGCCTTCAAAGCCTCAACTTCAGCGTTTACTTCTTCTTCAGTTCCTTTGAAAACCTGAACGCTTTCTTGAAGCTCGCCGTTAACTTCTGTGGTGGTGGTTACAGTTGCTTTGAACACATCGCCCTCTTGCTCCATCATCACAATCACTTTTTGTTCTTTTTGAACAGCAACTTCACCGAGCTCGGTAACTGTTCCGTCTTCAGAGATAAACATCATAGCGTGAGATTCAGTAGCAGCACCTTCATGATGACCGCCGAGGATCGGAGCAATCACAAGTCCTACCAAACAAGTTAATTTAATCAAGATGTTCATCGATGGACCAGAAGTATCCTTAAATGGATCTCCCACAGTATCTCCAGTAACTGCAGCTTTGTGCGCATCGCTACCTTTGTAGGTCATCTCTCCATTGATTTCAACACCAGCTTCAAAAGATTTTTTGGCGTTATCCCAGGCTCCACCAGCATTGTTTTGGAAAATAGCCCACATCACACCGCTCACACAAACTCCGGCCATATAACCTCCTAAAGGCTCAGCACCAAAAAAGACACCAACAATAATCGGGGTTACAATAGTCAAAAGACCTGGTAAAAGCATTTCTTTAAGCGCGGCCTGCGTAGAAATCTCAACACATTTTCCGTATTCTGGTGTTCCAGTACCTTCCATAATTCCAGGAATTTCGCGGAACTGACGACGCACTTCTTGCACCATTTCCATCGCTGCTTTACCCACAGATTTCATGGCCATGGCCGAGAATACTACAGGAATCATTCCCCCCACAAAAAGGGCGGCAAGGACATCGGCTTTGAAGATGTTGATTCCATCAATTCCTGTAAAGGTTACATAAGCTGCAAATAATGCCAAGGCCGTAAGTGCTGCGGACGCAATAGCAAATCCTTTTCCTACAGCAGCCGTTGTGTTCCCAACAGAATCTAAAATATCCGTACGCTCACGTACGTGGTCTTCTAGCTCACTCATCTCAGCAACACCCCCTGCGTTATCCGCGATTGGACCAAAGGCGTCAATTGCTAGCTGCATGGCTGTAGTGGCCATCATCGCAGAAGCGGCAAGCGCCACACCGTAGAATCCAGCAAGCTCATAAGAACCGTAAATCGCAGCGGCAAACAAAAGCACGCTCCAAAAAGTAGACTTCATCCCGACAGCCAAACCAGCGATAATGTTGGTAGCGGCACCGGTAGATGAATTCTGTACAATATCCAATACTGGCTTTTTACCTAAACTCGTAAAATAAGCCGTTACATATGAAATAAGCGCTCCTACCGCAAGCCCGATACAGGCTGCGTAGAATACATTAAGCGAAGATATTTCTTTGTAGCCTTCACCGAAGAACTTCATGCTCATGGTTTCTGGCAACATCCAATCGATCAAGAAATAACTAGCGATTAGAGTCAAAATAATTGCTGCCCAGTTTCCGGTATCCAATGCTTTTTGTACCTGAGCTTCTTTAGCTGAGTTGTCTTTGATACTCACTAAGAATGTCCCAAGAATAGAGGCCAAAACCCCAACACCAGCGATCACTAAAGGCAATAAAATAGGGCCCATATTGTTAAAAGCATCAGAGAATGTTGCAGAAACTGACATATCTCTAATCACATAATTTCCTAAAACCATAGACGCCAATACTGTGGCCACGTAAGAACCGAATAAGTCAGCACCCATACCAGCAACATCCCCAACATTATCTCCTACGTTATCCGCAATGGTAGCTGGGTTACGCGGATCATCTTCAGGAATACCTGCCTCAACTTTACCCACTAGGTCAGCGCCTACATCGGCCGCTTTGGTATAGATTCCACCACCAACACGAGCAAACAAAGCAATACTTTCTGCTCCCAAAGAGAACCCTGCAAGGGCCTCAAGAACGATGGTCATTTCATTGTAAAAGTCGCCTCCTTCGGTAAGGAACTGTCCTAAAAAGAACATAAAGAACAAACTCAATCCAAGTACTGCCAATCCAGCAACACCAAGACCCATTACGGTACCACCACCAAAAGAAACTTTCAGAGCTTGTGGCAAACTAGTCTTAGCCGCTTCAGCCGTTCTGGCGTTAGCTTCAGTAGCGACGCGCATTCCGATATTTCCCGCTAAGGCAGAAAAGATTGCCCCGAAAATAAAGGCAGGAACGATCATCCAGCTGGTGGTTTCCACCATGGTAGAAATTAAAAACAATAGGGCTGCGGCAACAACGGCAAAGATGACAAGCAGTCGATACTCTGCATTGAGGAAGGCCAAAGCACCTTCTTTAATACTTTTCGAAATACTTTGCATGCGCTCGTTTCCTGCAGGCTGTTTTTTGACCCAATTCATTTTGACCAACATAAACAACAGTCCTAATACAGACAGTGCCACAGGGACGTAAATAATGTTTTGTTCTAGCATAATTGATTATTTAGTAGGTTTTTATAGCAAATTTTTGCGGTTGCAAAAGTAGTAAAATAGATCGGTTATCCAACTGATTACAATGGATTAATGATCTAAAGACAACTAGTGATGCATACGCCTATTTTCACTTAAAGCTTAAGGTTTAACTTCAGGCCGTGCGGTACATGACTTTTTTAACCGCAGCAATCACATCTTCTTTGTTTGGCAGCCACTCCGCCAATAATGCTGGTGAATAAGGCGCTGGAGTATCGGCGGTATTGATTTTTACAATAGGCGCATCGAGGTAATCAAAAGCTTGTGCCTGAACTTGATAAGTGATTTCAGTGGCAACGTTGCCAAAAGGCCAAGCCTCTTCAAGAATGACTAATCGGTTCGTTTTCTTGACGCTATCCAAAATGGTTTTATGATCCATCGGGCGCACAGTGCGCAAATCGATAATTTCACATTCTATACCCTCTTTGGCAAGCTCATCAGCCGCAGCATAAGCCTCTTTAATAATTTTCCCAAAAGAAACGATCGTCACATCCGTTCCTTTGCGCTTAATGTCAGCAACACCAAGTGGAATTAGATATTCACCTTCTGGCACTTCTCCTTTATCTCCATACATCTGCTCACTTTCCATAAAAATGACTGGATCGTCATCGCGAATAGCACTCTTGAGCAGTCCTTTGGCATCCGCCGGATTGCTGGGCACCACAACTTTTAAACCAGGGGTGTTGGCGAACCAACTTTCAAAAGCTTGGGAGTGGGTGGCTGCAAGCTGACCCGCAGAAGCTGTTGGTCCACGAAAAACTATGGGACAATTAAATTGACCTCCACTCATTTGACGAATTTTAGCAGCGTTATTGATGATTTGATCAATACCCACCAAAGAGAAGTTAAAGGTCATGAATTCCACGATTGGGCGATTACCGTTCATGGCAGAACCTGTTGCAATACCTGCAAAGCCCAATTCGGCAATTGGCGTATCTATAACGCGCTTGGGTCCGAACTCGTCCAACATCCCTTTACTGGCTTTATAAGCACCATTGTATTCGGCAACTTCTTCACCCATCAAATAAATGCTCTCATCGCGACGCATTTCTTCGCTCATCGCCTCGCAAATTGCTTCTCTAAACTGAATCGTTTTCATGATTTTTAGTGTCTATTGGGCCCAGTTTTTTTGTGGGCGAAGCAAAAATAATACTATTTGAAAAGTTTGCTTGAATTTTTACAATAATTCTGTTTTTTTATTATGCATGCATAGTAAAATTGAGGGGATTATCGTATCTTCGCCTCAACATTATAACGACTTAAAAACCGCCCTTAACCCATGAAAATTCTCGTGTGTATCAGTCATGTCCCGGACACGACTTCCAAAATTAATTTCAACGCAGACCAAACACAATTTGACACCAATGGCGTACAATATGTGATCAACCCAAATGACGAATTTGGCCTAACCCGTGCCCTTTGGTTTAAAGAAAAACAAGGCGCGATAGTCCATGTTGCAAACGTGGGTGGCTCAGAGACCGAACCCACCCTGCGTAAAGCCCTAGCAATTGGTGCTGATGAAGCGATCCGCGTGGATCAACCCGCCACAGATGGCTACAGCGTGGCTCAGGCCTTGGCCCCCATTGTTAAAGAGGGACAATACGATTTAGTTATTGCCGGTAGAGAGTCCATCGATTATAATGGCGGGATGGTTCCTGGCATGTTGGCCAAAATCTGTGACTATGCTTTTGTCAATACTTGTATCGGTCTTGAGATCGAAGGGAACACCGCAACTGCTGTGCGAGAGATAGACGGGGGGAAAGAAACCCTGAACGCAAACCTTCCCCTAGTGATCGGTGGCCAAAAAGGACTGGTTGAAGAAAGTGACTTGCGCATTCCTAACATGCGCGGAATCATGCAAGCACGTACCAAGCCACTTCATGTGAAGTCTTCACAGAACCCTACTTCTAAATCACAGACATTGCGCTATGAAAAACCAGCACCAAAACAAGCGGTCACCTTAGTAGACAATGCAGAGCAACTCATCAACCTATTACACAACGAGGCTAAAGTTATCTAACGCCGATATAAAGCCCTCATTTAACTTTAACTCAATAAAAAAATCAGTCTTATGCCCATTTTAGTTTACGCAGAATCTGATCAAAAAATTTTTAAAAAAAGCACCCAGGAACTTATTTCATTTGCCCGCGCTATGGCCGATCAAATGAATACCGAAGTTGTCGCCGCAGTAACCCAGGACGCTTCAAGCGCTAATCTAGGTCAATACGGTGTCCATAAAGTTTTACATCTAAACAATGCCTCGCTCGCGACCTTTAACGCAGAACTTGTGGCCGAAGCCTTAAGCCAGGCCGCTCGCGCAACTGAGGCTACTGTGGTGGTAGTTTCTTCAAGCGCTAACAGCCGTTATATGGCGCCCCTTTTAGCCGTATCCCTCGACGCCGGTTATGTGCCCAATGTTGTCGGATTGCCCACAAGTTATGAGCCATTGACCCTGCCGCATAATGTCTTTACCAATAAAGCTTCAGCACATACAGCCTTAAAAAGTGGCACTTGTGTTATAGGTTTGTCAAAAAATGCCTTTGGCGTACACCCATACGATACAAACGCGGAAATAACCCAGCACAACCCAGAACTCAGCGCCTCATCGCTTGAAGTTGTCGGTACCGACAAAGCCTCGAATAAAGTCATGATTGCCGATGCAGAAGTTGTAGTTTCTGCGGGTCGCGGTCTTAAAGGTCCTGAAAATTGGGGTATGATTGAAGAATTGGCCGAGGTAATGGGCGCGGCCACCGCTTGCTCCAAGCCTGTGAGTGATTTAGGATGGCGTCCGCACAGCGAGCACGTAGGGCAAACCGGAAAACCAGTGGCCGCTAATCTATACATCGCTATCGGTATTAGCGGGGCAATCCAACATTTGGCTGGAATCAATTCGTCTAAAGTCAAAGTGGTCATCAACACTGATCCTGAAGCTCCTTTCTTTAAAGCGGCCGATTATGGTATCGTTGGAGACGCCTTTGAGGTCGTTCCTGATCTGATTCAAAAATTAAAGGAGTTTCAAGCACAAAACGCATAATTTTCTTATTTTGGTGCTGGCAAGCATTGTAATCGCTCGCATACAGGCTTCGGCCAAGAATAACACCCACCAATATGAGCCTTGTGCGCCTAAACATCAAAGGAATTTCCTATAGCCAAACACAAAATGGGGCTTATGCCTTGATTTTAAGTGAAGAAGATGGCGATCGTAAACTCCCTATTGTCATTGGTGCTTTTGAAGCGCAATCGATTGCCATCGCTTTAGAGAACGAAATCCGTCCGCCTAGGCCCCTGACTCACGATCTATTCAAAGCCTTTGCCGATCGCTTTGGCATTGTAGTGAAGCAGGTAATCATACACAAACTCGTCGACGGGGTGTTCTATTCGAGCATTATTGCGGAATGTGGAGAGGATGAAGAAATTTTAGATGCGCGTACCAGCGACGCTATTGCTTTGGCCTTAAGATTTAATGCGCCGATTTTTACCTATAAAGACATTCTAAATCAGGCGGGAATTCACCTGCAAACCACACCAGTAAATCAAAACGATTCGGACGAGCAAGACGGTGCAATAGCCAGGCTTATGGATCAAGAACCACAAGAGAGCCCTAAGGGAGAAAGCTTTACCAAGCATACCTTAAAAGAGCTCAAAGAGCTCCTGAGTAAAGCCATTACGCAAGAGGACTATGAAGCCGCCGCTCGATTGCGTGATGAATTGTCCAAAAGAAATAAATAACTATGCTGAAAAGAATTTTGCTCTTAGGCTTACTGCTCACTAGCAGCGTCATCTTGAGTCAATCTATAGAAGGACAATGGCAATTTGAATCCATTACAAAGGCAGGAAATTCACTTTTTGACATCAATCCAGAAGTAGATTTCATGAATCTGGAGTCTGGCAATTTTACCTATACCCTTGAAGCAAAAAATAACCTCAAGGCTTCAGGAAGTTACCAGACTGTAGAGGATATATTGAGCTTTCAATATCTTCAGCCTAGCGATACGCTACGCCATTACGCATTCCGATTAATTCAAGACACATTAGTTTTATCTGAGGCGGGGGTCGATTATCGTTTTATCCACAAAAAATCAGAGAAGAATACAGGGACCGTTACTGCAGCAGTTAAAGACGCTCAAGATGGTGATGTAAATTCAGCGCTGAATGAGAACCAAGAAAAAATCCAAGCCACAGATGGCTTAAGCATCAGCTTGGAGAGTTTGGGTCGGGGTCTTTTAGGGCTTGTCTTTTTGGTACTGATTGGTTTTTTACTCAGCAGCAATCGACGGCGCATCGATTGGCGGCTTGTGCGGACTGGACTGCTACTACAAGTCATATTTGCGGTTTTGGTATTGAAAGTAGATCTCGTCGCCCAAAGTTTTGACTGGCTGTCTCAACAAGTGGTTACGTTTTTGAATTTTAGTGAAAAAGGGGCCGAATTTTTGTTCGGTGGACTGGTCAATAATCAAGATACTTTCGGCTATATTTTTGCCTTTAAAGTCCTGCCCACAGTGGTCTTCTTTTCTGCCTTTACCTCGGTGCTGTACTACTTTGGTATCATACAGCGCGTGATCAAAGTTTTTGCATGGGTCATGAGCCGAACCATGCGTCTGTCGGGAGCCGAAAGTCTTGCCGCGGCGGCCAATATTTTTATCGGTCAAACCGAAGCCCCTCTTGTGGTCAAGCCCTATTTAGATAAAATGACTAAAAGTGAGCTCATGTGTCTAATGGTAGGCGGTATGGCCACCATCGCTGGGGGTGTATTGGCGGCATATATTGCATTTTTGGGAGGCTCGAGCGAGGCAGAAAAAATTTATTTTGCCAAACATCTACTCACGGCTTCGATCATGTCTGCGCCTGCAGCCATTGTCATTGCCAAAATGCTCTATCCAGAAACTGAAGAGGTCGATCGCAAACTCGACGTTTCAAAAGAAAAAATAGGAACTAATGTCTTAGATGCCATAGCACGAGGCACTACAGATGGTCTGAAACTGGCCATCAATGTCGGAGCTATGCTTTTGGTGTTTACCGCGCTTATTGCCGTATTTAACTGGATTACGGTAGACTGGATTGGGGGACCTACGGGTCTTAATGAGCAGATCAACGAACAAACCGCTGGGCGCTACACTGGACTTTCACTGCAGTACATCCTGGGTAATTTATTCGCGCCCGTGGCTTGGATTATCGGTGTGCCTGCAGCCGATATTGTCACTGTGGGGCAGCTCTTGGGAGAAAAAACCATACTCAATGAGTTCTTTGCCTATGCATCTTTGTCCGATTTAAAAAATAGCGGACTCTTAACTTCAAATCGTTCTATCGTTATTGCCACTTACTCGCTTTGTGGCTTCGCAAATTTTGCCTCAATCGGCATTCAAATCGGAGGTATTGGTGGACTGGCGCCCAGCCAGCAGTCCAATCTGGCGAAGTTTGGCATTAAGGCGCTGATTGGGGGAACCGTGGCCGCTCTTATGACCGCTACCATTGCGGGAATGTTGATCGGATAACCCCCTGAATAGCGGTTAATAACTATTGATAAATGGGCATTAATGACGGGCATTTTGGGGACGATGTTTTTTTATTTTTACGCTGATCTGAAGCTTCAAACTCAATGAAACAATACCACGACTTAGTGCGCCACGTACTCGAGCATGGTGCTTTAAAAGAAGACCGCACAGGCACGGGAACAAAAAGTGTTTTTGGTTATCAAATGCGCTTTGATCTCAGTGAAGGCTTTCCTATGGTGACTACCAAAAAACTCCACCTTAAGTCCATTATTTATGAGCTTTTATGGTTTCTCAAAGGAGACACAAATATTGCCTATCTTCAAGACAATGGCGTGCGTATTTGGAATGAATGGGCCGACGATCATGGTAATCTCGGTCCGGTTTACGGCCATCAATGGCGTAACTGGAATAGTGAAGAAATCGATCAGATTACCGAAGTCATCGAAACTTTAAAAAAGAACCCGGATAGTCGTCGAATGCTCGTCAGTGCTTGGAATCCGTCGGTACTTCCTGATACAAAACAGTCGTTTGCCGATAATGTGGCGCAAGGTAAAGCCGCGCTACCGCCCTGCCATGCCTTTTTTCAATTTTATGTGGCCGACGGTAAACTTTCCTGCCAGCTTTATCAGCGCAGTGCGGATATCTTTCTCGGGGTGCCTTTTAATATCGCTTCTTACGCACTTTTGACAATGATGATGGCTCAAGTCTGTGGCTATGCGCCTGGAGATTTCGTGCATACCTTTGGTGATGCCCATATTTACAGCAATCATATGGAGCAACTCGAACTGCAACTCTCGCGCGAGCCGCGACCACTGCCAAAAATGCATTTAAACCCCAAGATTAAAAATATTTTTGACTTCACTTTTGAAGATTTCACCCTAACCGATTACGACCCTCACCCACACATTAAAGGGGCTGTCGCGGTTTAATCATTACATCAGAATTTCTAAAAACACATCATTATGAAAAAATATATCATCGCCAGTCTGATCATGCTCACCACCAATGTTTTGATCGCTCAAGAATGGGGTAGCGTCGAAAAAAATAAGGTGACCATGAAAGAAATCGCGCCGGTTTGGGCAGGATGCGAGAATCAATCTGGTGCTGGTCTACAGAAGTGTTTTACGCAAAAACTTACCCAACACGTGGTTAAAAACTTTAAATATCCTGCTGATGCCTATAAAAGCAATACTCAAGGCCGCGTAATTGTAGAATTCATCATCAACACGGAAGGTATGGTAGAGATTAAAAATGTCAGTGGAGGAGCCCCTGCATTACAAGAAGAAGCGCGACGCAACATCAGTTTGATCCCAAAAATGGTGCGCCCAGGGATGTATGCCGGAAAACCAAAAGCCATTCAATATACCGTTCCATTTGATTTTAAAACAGGGAAATAAGCGAATTTCCGCGTCAAGGAAAATAACGTTAAAATAGGCTTATGATTACCATGATTGCGGCCATCGGAGCAAACCACGAACTAGGTAAGAACAACAATCTGGTCTGGCATTTACCCAATGATTTCAAGCGGTTTAAAACCCTAACCTCTGGGCATTGCATCATCATGGGGCGCAAAACTTTTGAGTCTTTTCCAAAATTGCTTCCGAACCGCAAACACATCGTCATTACACGAAATCCGGATTATCAGGTCCCAGAGGAAGTGATCGTAGTGCAAACTATGGATGAAGCCATAGCACATTGTCAAAACGATCCACAACCCTTTATCATCGGGGGTGGCGAAATCTATCGTCTAGG
>OMJU01000042.1 GCA_900299425.1 Candidatus Rokuibacteriota bacterium | reverse complement strand
TCAGTAGAGGTATATGATGGGACCCAGTGGGTGGAAATCTTGAGACTATTAGAGGATCACGCCCCAACAAACACAGGAGCATTGGATATGTTGCCTTACGCAAACGACTCATTCCAAGTGCGTTTCACTTATGATGATGGTGGATCTGGTTGGAAATGGGGTGTTGGTATCGACAATTTCCATTTATCTTATTTCGCGCCTAGTAGCGTTGTTCAAGTGGTACTTGATTCAAATGGATTAGCGAACTATGATGCCAGTGACTTACTTATTGATGTTGAAGAAGGTTGTGATTACACAGTTACGGTTGAGGCAGCTGGAGTTGTTTCTGGAGACTTAACTACTCTATTTGCTGGTGGAAACGGTGGTGGTGCCGGAGGTGCTATTTACTTTGATGTAACTGCTGTTGAGGATGTTACTCTTACTGCTTTAGACTTGCACACTGGTGAAACAGGTGCCTTTACTGTAGAGGTTTACGCTATTCCTGACGGAACTTATATTGGTAATGAAAACAACGCTGGTGCATGGACACTTGTTGCTACCGGTAATGGTGATGGACAGGGTGCTGGAACACCTTCGAACGCGACCCTAGACACGGCCGTTTCTCTTACTGCAGGTACTACTTATGGTATGGCATTAGTTTTAAGTTCTGGTCATGGTCATGACTACACTAATGGTAATGGTACGAACCAAAACTATGCTAATGGTGAGCTTTCTTTCTCAGGAGGTTCTGCAACTAACGTTCCATTTACTGGAAACGTATTCAATCCTCGTGTATTCAACGGTCGTTTCTATTATGACTACCTCGGATCGACAGCTGTTGAGAACTTTGATTTTGATTGTTCTTACCTAGGAATCAACGATATTGAAGTAACTGTAACTGATAACAGTGGAAATGTTGCCACTTGTATTAGCCAAGTTGAAGTAATTGACGTTGATGATCCAATTTTAGTTTGTCAAGATGCTACTGTTAGCTTAGATGAGAATGGTATGGCAGAAGTATTGCCAGAGTATTTCATCAGCTCAGATTCTTTTGATAACTGTGGTATCACCATTACAGCTGTAGATGTGACTGATGTTACTTGTGCAGACGTAGGTGCACCGATCAGAGTTACTGTATTTGTGAGCGATGCTAGTGGAAACATTGCAGCTTGTCAAGCGACAATGACTGTAGTTGATGATATGGGACCAATTCTAGAGGGATGTCCTGAGGACATGACTGTAGATCCAGGAGCTGTAGATTTATTCTACGAAGTTCCAGATTACACTGCTGGTGTAACTGCAACGGACAACTGCTCTGATCCAGCTGGTGCGATTACTCAAGATCCTCCTGCAGGAACATTACTTCCTGATGGTGTTTATACTGTGACTTTATCTTCAACTGATGATGAAGGTAACGTGGGAAGCTGTAGCTTCGAGCTTACAGTAGAAAGTGTATTGGGTGTTGCTAGCAACCAATTGAACGCTGGTGTAGCGATTTATCCAAACCCTGCACGCAATGTGATGAACATTGGAAACAGTACTGATATTCAATTAGAGCGCGCTGTAATCTATGATCTAAATGGTCGTATGATTCAGACTGTAGATCTAAGCGATATGTCTACTGAAGCGAGCGTAAATGTGGCGCACTTGGCTTCTGGAGTGTACATGGTACAACTTCAAGCTCAAGATGGTCAGGCCATTAAGCGCTTAGTAAAAGAATAAATAAGATTAGATATATTCTTTAGAGAAAAGCCCGCTCATTTGAGCGGGCTTTTTTTATTTCACAGTTTATATGTTAGGGTTCCAGGGAAGAGAATTATCATTAAAAAATCAACCCTTAGAAGAGGTTATGTGCCTTTTTATACCGATTATAGGGAAATGTAATGATTAGACCAAAGTCTAAGTTTCAAGCCAGTTTTGAATTATTTTGCGGCCAAATGGAGTAAGGATGCTCTCTGGATGAAATTGAATCCCATTGATGGGATAGATTTTATGACGCAAAGCCATGATAATCTGATGATCATCTTTTGCTGTGCATTCTAAGTCACTGGGTAAGTTTTCATTCATGACATACCAAGAGTGATAACGGGCGACATCAATGCGACTGGGTAAATCCTTAAATATTCCTGCATTTTCGCTTAAAATATTGATTGGCGTCGCAATGCCATGAGTAACATCATTTAAATTTTGCACTTGACCACCAAAAAACAAAGCCAAAGCCTGATGGCCTAGGCATACGCCTAATATCGGTATACGTTTATACCAAAGCTCGATTGCTAACATCAATTCACCTGACTCCCTGGGCAGCCCTGGACCAGGCGAAAGGACGAGCCTGTCGTACATGGAGATGTCCATCTGTGAGACACCTATAGGACGTTTTACGGAAACCTCATGTCCAAAGGCTTCGAGGTAATGTACTAAGTTATACACAAAGCTATCTTGATTATCTAGAACCAGAATGTGCATGATTGAAGAAGTCTTGGTCCTACGAATTTACAAATTAGCCCAATTGTCCCTTAGTATAAGAACAAAAAAACCCGCACTTGGCGGGTTCTATCATTATTAATAATTGAGGAATTACTATAATTCGAGCTTTGCACGAATTTGAAATTCATCATTGATTGCCTTATCCCCAAGGTTATCAAAAAAGCTTCCCGATCCGTAACGAATACCAAATTTAGTGCGATCGATGTTTATGGCCGTTGTAACGTAGTTTCCTTTAAAGAACATAGTAACGGTAATGGGCTGAGTCACTCCTTTAATGGTAATGTTTCCAGTTACTGCTTGACTTCCATCGTCGATTGTTGTAGATCCAGTAATATCCAGACTTGCGGTAGGATGCTGAGCTACACCAAAAAAGTCGTCTGATTTCAGGTGGCCTTCAAGGTTAGCTTTGGATTCCCCCTCTAAGTCAGTAACCACAATACTATTCATGTCGACGACAATACGTCCGCCAACAATACGGTCACCATCCATCTCTAAATAACTGTCTCCTAAAGTGATTATACCCGAATGCTTCCCGGTCACTTTACTTGCAGTCCAACTGACCGAGCTGGACTTAACTGGTTTAGGTTCCCCTGGATTCGAGGCCATTAGACTTAGGGATAGGAATGTGCTCATGATGAGCGCTGAAGATTTGAATAACTTTTTCATAGATTTTTGAATTAATGGTTTGTATTATTTAAATATACCTTACTTATGCTCTAACTTTATCGAGAAGGGTGTTGAGCTGACCCATTTCTTTTTCGGTTAAATTAGATAAAATTCTCGTTAATGTTTGTTCGACACCACGATCAATTTCTAATAATTTTTCCAAGCCTAAATCTGTGATATTGACTTCTATTTTTCGCCTATTTGAAGGGCATATTTGTCGCGTCACCCAGTTTTTTAGTATCAATTTATCGATAAGTCGCGTTGTATTACTGCTGCGATCAATCATACGCTCCTGAATAGTGGATAAATTAGCTGGTTGCCCCTTTTGACCGCGTAAGATTCTAAGAATATTGAAATGCGCCGCGGTAATGCCGTACTCTTTATACACAGGGGCGCTTTGGTCTTCTATAAATCGTGAAGTGTACAGGATATTTACTGTAGTGCGCGCTTCTGAGGAAAGAGGGATAGAATTTTTTATGCTCTTTTCAATATTCATTTTTGTTTCTACAATATTTGTAGGTACAAATGTATGTAAATTTTTAATTGCCTTAAATTCATTTGTCGGAAAAATTTAAGATTGAAGATTTGATTTTCTTTAACTTTGGGTCTTATTTTTAAATTAATGATCGATTTAAACCAAACAGATTGGGCTCAGCAGTCCGCAGAAGACCGTAATAGTGTAATCATTGACGTGCGCACTGATATGGAAGTTGAGGAAGGGAAAATTCCAGGTGCAATTCAGTGTAATATTCAGTATAGCAGTCAGTTTATGGATCAAATTAAGTCATTGGATCCAGAAAAAAACTACTATGTATATTGTCGATCTGGCGGCCGCAGCACGCAGGCCTGTATGTTGATGAACGCGGTCGGTCTAAAAAACACCTATAATCTTTTGGGTGGAATCTCTTCTTGGACTGGGGATTTAGAGTAGACCTTTCAAAACAAAAAACACCGAGGATTGTGCCATATTTCTGGCTTTTCGTCCTCAGTGTTCAAAGTTAAAAAGTGGAGCCGGGGAGAGTCGAACTCCCGTCCAAACGCGCCGTTAATAGGCTTTCTACATGCTTAGTTTTCATTTAGATTTTCGTTCCATTGCTGGCTGAAAACTGCCTGCTCAAGACTTAGCTTCGATTAAATTTCGCTAGGTCATCAAAGCCCTAACCAAGCTAGGTTTACTTCTACGAAGCCACCATATCGATTGCCGTAAACCAAGGCCTTCGAGTGACTTCCTGCTTGCCCGCCTTGCGGGCCGAGGCATATCCTACTATAATTCGGATTATGCAGCTAGGGCGTAGTTATTCTCGCCGTTTAAAAAAGAGTGAAATATGAGATTTACGAGCTGTACTCCAGCGCTCGGCATGCTTACCCACCAATGAAACCCGCTGTCAAAACCAGTCGGCCCCCTGATCAGGTGAATTGTTAATCCACACCAAAGCATGAATTAATGAGTGCAAAGATACGCGAAAAAGCTATCTTTGTATCAGCAATTTCAACCCGACCAAATTCATGTCAATGACCTTTGCCCTGATCAAAGAGCGCAAATTTCCGCCGGATAAGCGGGTGGTGATGACTCCTGAGCAATGCCTGATATTTAAGGAGCGATATCCTGAGGCCCGCCTTGTGGTGGAATCTTCAGACATAAGAATTTACTCTGATGAGCAATATCGTAAACTTGGGATAGAAGTATTGGACGATGTTTCCTTCGCTGATATTTTTTTGGGGGTAAAAGAGGTTCCTATTTCTGCATTAATCGAGGATAAGTCCTATTTATTTTTTAGCCACACGATTAAAAAACAACCCTACAATCAGCCGCTAATGCAGGCTATTTGTGCTAAGAAAATCGCACTTTATGATCATGAAACATTTGTCTCTGATTCTGGTAAGCGATTGATTGGCTTTGGCCGATATGCGGGTATCGTGGGCGCTTACAATGGGTTCAGATTATACGGTCAAAAGTTAAAGTCTTTTGATTTACCAAAAGTGGAACATCTTTACGACTATGATGCTGTTAAAAAAGCATTAGGTTCAGTGGTGCTTCCTAAAAATTTTAAAACACTCATAACGGGTCGCGGCAAGGTTGCCATGGGGGCTCAAGAGATAATTAAAGAACTTGGGATAAAGGAAGTTTCACCACAAGATTTGTTAGATAAGAATCAAAACGCGCCAAGCTATGCCTTGCTCGATCTCCAAGATTACAATAAGCATATCCAAGGAAAAGAGTTTAATCGCACCGAATTTTATAAACATCCCGATCGTTATACAGGAAATTTCGATCGTTTTACTCGCGTTATTGATTTATTCATTACCGGGCACTTTTACGACAATGGAGCACCGATAATTCTTAGCAGAGAAGCCTTACGCGATGCTCAATGTAACATAAAAGTTGTCGCTGATGTTTCCTGTGACATCGATGGGCCGGTGGCCTGTACCTTACGTTCATCAACCATTGCCGAGCCATTTTATGGCTATGATCCACAAACTCATTCCGAGATTGATTTCAAAGCCTCAAATGCCATTGGTGTCATGGCTGTAGATAATTTACCTTGTGAATTGCCTCGAGATGCAAGTCAAGGATTTGGAGAACAATTCCTGGCCAATATAGCGCCGTCCTTTTTTGATGGGGATGAAGACGGGGTGCTTTCACGCGCCCAAATCACTGACGGCATGGGTCGTCTCACCCCGCGTTTCTGTTACCTGCAGTACTACGCATCGGGATATTAAGCCACTAATTCATAAAGGGGAATAATCCCCGAAAGCGCTACTAAAATTTATTGATGGTCTGACGTAAGGCTACGAGTTTGCGCATCAACCCAGGAAGATTTTTTAAATCGAGCATATTCGCACCATCACTTTTAGCTTCAGCGGGATTAAAGTGTGTTTCAATGAAGAGTCCATCTACACCAGTTGCAATTCCAGCACGTGCTATGGTTTCAATCATTTCAGGTCTTCCTCCTGTGACGCCTGCGTTTTGGTTGGGTTGTTGCAAGCTATGTGTAACATCAAGCACGGTGGGGGCATACGACTTCATGGTGGGAATTCCTCTGAAATCGACAATAAGATCCTGATAACCAAACATGGAGCCCCGGTCCGTAATCATCACTCGAGTGTTTCCGGACTCCTGAACTTTTACAACCGCATGACGCATACTTTCCGGGCTCATAAATTGCCCTTTTTTAAGATTCACCACCTTACCGGTCTCTGCGGCTGCGACTAATAAATCAGTCTGGCGCACTAAGAATGCCGGAATTTGCAATACATCGACATATTCCGCAGCCATGGCCGCATCACTTTCTTGATGAATGTCTGTTACTGTTGGGATATCAAAACGCTCGCCCACGGCTTTGAGAATTTCCAAAGCCTTTTGATCACCGATACCCGTGAAGCTATCCAGACGACTTCTGTTTGCTTTTTTAAAGCTCCCCTTAAAGATAAATGGAATAGCCAGTTCATTGCTGATCTCTAGTATTGCCTCCGCAATGTGCATAGCCATATCATGACCTTCTATAGCACAAGGACCTGCGAGTAGAAAAAAATTATTGCTGTCCGTGTGTTTTAACTTCGGGATCTTGGTTAATTCCATAAGGTATATTTTGCGCCACAAAGATACATTAATTATGGCTCAAGATGATTTAGAAATAAAGGTCTTGAATTTAAAATAAAACGTTGCGGATATAATTTATTGTCTAAATAACAGTACTTTTGCGCCGCTTTTAACCCAGGATATGAATATTAAAAATATCGCCATTATTGCGCACGTTGACCATGGTAAGACTACTTTGGTTGATAAAATTTTACACCATTGTAGTTTATTTCAGGCCCACGAAAAAACGGGGGAATTGATTTTGGATAACAATGATTTGGAACGTGAGCGCGGAATTACCATCACCTCAAAAAACGTTTCAGTAATTTATAAGGACACAAAAATCAACATTATAGACACTCCGGGTCACGCGGATTTTGGTGGTGAAGTAGAGCGTGTACTGAATATGGCAGATGGCGTATTGCTTTTGGTTGACGCTTTTGAAGGGCCTATGCCGCAAACGCGTTTTGTCCTGCAAAAGGCTATCGCACTGGGTAAAAAACCTTGTGTGGTGATCAACAAGGTGGATAAAGAGAACTGCACCCCTGATGAGGTTCATGAGGCTGTATTTGATTTGATGTTTGAATTAGGTGCAGAAGAGTGGCAGCTGGATTTCCCGACCGTCTATGGTTCTGCAAAACAAAACTGGATGAGTCAAGACTGGAAGCAGCCTACAGAATCTATTGCCTCTTTGTTAGACATGGTTTTGGATCATATTCCGTCTCCTAAAATAGAGGACGGAACTCCGCAAATGCTTATCACCTCATTGGATTATTCTTCTTTTACAGGGCGTATTGCTATAGGTCGACTCCAGCGCGGGACCTTAAAAGAAGCGATGAATGTGTCGCTCATTAAGCGTGATGGCTCAATTGTTAAAAGTCGCATCAAAGAGCTTTTTACATTTGAGGGCTTGGGTCGTAAAAAAGTGACTCAAGTCAATGCTGGAGATATCTGTGCGG
>OMJU01000041.1 GCA_900299425.1 Candidatus Rokuibacteriota bacterium | reverse complement strand
GGATAGTAAGTGCTTTTAATGCCATCGAGGAGATCATTCTTGTAATTTTCCCGGGACATTACAGTCTTACCGCCTTTGTGAAAAGTTGTCCAAAGTCCTATGCGCTTTTGATCTTGCATTCGTCCCTGAGCAACGAGCTGGCCTTTATCGGTATAAAAAGAGACTGCACAAGCGCCCGGTATTGAATCAAAGTCCCGAATAACAACTGGCTCATCGCCACAGCTTTGACAGTAATATTTAAACACCCCAACTTCTACTCCATGATTAAATTCGCCAGAATAGCGCAGTTGTGTAGTGCCCTCGTAATATTTTTCCCAAAGCCCATGGCGTGCCCCATTGGTATCAAACTCATTGACCTTATTTTGCGCTTGACCACTGGTCATCGCACCGAGGACCAAAAGGGTCGTCACACTACAGAGAATATGTCGTTTCATGTGCATATAACCTTATCGTAACCGATCGAGCGGCTCAGGGTTATTTCTTTTGTTGGGCTCTCTTTTGCGCTTCAGCCTGCTCCATCATCTCAGCCATTTTCTTCTGAAAACGGTTTTGTTTTTTGGGCTTCTTTTTGGTTTCCTGAATTTGCGCGTGAATTTTATCCTCATCGATGATAAAATTCTTGATCACCAACATTATTCCTATGGTAATTACATTGGAAGTAAAATAATACAGGGATAGACCACTGGCGTAGTTGTTGAAAAACACTAACATAAATACCGGCGACAAATACATCAAAAACTTCATGTTTGGCATTCCTGGCTGCTGTTGCTGCTGCATTTGCTGCCCTGTACTCATCATCATGTAGATAAAAATCGCAATAGAGGCCAAAATTGGGAACAAACTCACGTGATCGCCATAAAATGGAATCGAGAATGGAAGCTCTAAAACCACGTCATAACTAGAAAGATCATCGGCCCATAAAAATGACTTCTGACGCAGCACATAGGCCGTCGGGAAAAAAGTAAACAAGGCGTAAAACACTGGAATTTGCAAGAAGGCTGGCAGACAACCCTTGAGTGGAGAAGCCCCGGCCGTATTTTGCAATTTCATGGTCTCTTGCTGAATTTTCATTTGATTCCCCTCAAATTTTTTACGGATCTCATCCATCTCAGGTTTTAAGACTTTGAGCTTAGCCTGGGAAACGTATTGTTTGTACTGAACTGGCGAAAGCAAGAGCTTGAAGAATACTGTAAGCAATATAATGGCAATACCTGCTGGGAACCACTGACTCAAAAAGCCAAAAACAGGAAAGATTATGTACTTATTGATCCACCCAAAAATACCCCAACCAAGAGGCATGGCCTCGTCCAAATTTCTGTCGTAAGACTTAAAAATCTTATAATCTGTAGGGCCAAAATAAAGGCTCATGGATTGGTCCAATCGGTCATTCTTCGGGGCGAGCTGCACCTGAGCACGATAGGCTTTAGTAAAGACGGTATCGATCGTTTCATCCTGCACTAAATCTTCTGAATACAGTCCCACCTGGTCAAAAGGAGTGTCTGTGAGCAACATACTGCTGAAAAAATGCTGTCTGAAATTAATCCAAGTCACTGCTCGTTCACTGGCCTCATCGGCTCCCACAGGTCCCAATTTATCAAACTCATTGCCATTGTCGTAGGCATAGGTCAAACGCGTATAACGGTTTTCATAACTGATACTCTTGGCATGGCGATAGCCCTTTAAAGACCAATTGAGTTCAATGGGTTGGTCAAATTCTATGACTTGTTCCAAACCTCGGGTAACAATATCAAAACTCAGCATATAATCCGAAGCCGGTAAGCGATATATATACTCTAGATAAGCCTGTTCTGAGGTCTTGAGTTTCATGGACAGCACCTGATTGTCGCCATCTTTGGTTAAACTAGGCTCGAAATACATGTCTGCCGTTGAGAGCAGTCGATTTTGGGCTTGAAATTTTAAATCCAGCCCACTATTTCCATCGCGAATCAAATAAACAGGATCCCCTTTGTATTGTGTCTCAGTTTTGAGTATTGCAGAAACGATATAGCCCCCTTTATTGCTGATGACCAAAGACAAAAGTTCATTTTCTAATACCGTAGTTTCATCACTCCATGAGGGCTGAGTTGCCGCATATACAAAATCCCCAAATTGATTTCTCAGTTGTTCGGTTTGTAACGATGGATCAATTGGCGCAGTCTCTGCACTTAAATCCGTCTGAACCTCATTATTTTGGACACTGCTGTTTTTTTGATCAGCAGCTGACTCAATTTGCTCTATAGCGGCTGCCTCTGCCTGTAGTTCTTGCTCAGTGGGCTGATTTTGATAAAGCATCCAAAGCAATATCGCCCCGATAAGCATAAACCCGATAAAAGTATTGAGGTCAAATTTATTTTCTTCCATAATGCTATAGTCGACTCAACTCCAGTTGAACCTATTATTTCTTATTTTTTGAAAGTGCAAAGGCCTTGGCCACAAATCCAACAAAAAGCGGATGCGGGTTTGCAACTGTACTCTTGTATTCTGGATGGTATTGCACACCAATAAACCATGGGTGTTCTGGCACTTCGACAATCTCAACCAGCCCAGTTTGCGGATTCACTCCAGTAACCCGCATGCCCGCAGCCTCTAATTGAGAACGATAGTCATCATTAAATTCGTATCGGTGCCTGTGGCGTTCCTGAATTTCCTCTGATTGATAAATGGATTGCGCATTGCTGTCCGGAACAATTTTACAAGCCCAAGATCCCAAACGCATGGTCCCACCTTTATCGGTGATAGACTTTTGTGCCTCCATTAGGTCGATTACCGGATGTGGGGTTTTTGTGTCCATTTCGGTACTGTTGGCTCCCTTGAGTCCCACTACGTTTCTGGCATACTCAATAACGGCCATCTGCATGCCCAAACAAATACCCAAGAATGGAATATGATGTGTTCGCGCGTACTCAACGGCAGCAATCTTGCCTTCAATACCACGCTCACCAAATCCAGGAGCGACCAAAAGTCCGTCTAAATGACCTACTTCTGCAGCGACATTTTCGGGAGTCAAATGCTCAGAATGAATAGAAATGACCTCAACAGAAACCTCGTTTGCTGCACCAGCATGAATAAAGGATTCTAGAATTGACTTATAGCTATCTTGTAGCTCAACATATTTACCGATCAATCCTATGGTAACGCCCCCTTTCGGGTTTTTATGACGGCTTAAAAATTCATTCCATTGGACTAGATTCGGTTCTTGCTTGGCTTCAAGGCGCAATTTTTTTAGCGCAATATTGTCAAGACCTTCGTCCAACATCAAATTCGGGACATCATAAATAGTCTTGGCATCAATCGACTGAATTACCGCTTCTTTTTCTACGTTACAGAACAAAGCAAGTTTGGTGCGCAAATCATCGCTCAACTCATGTTCTGTGCGACAAACCAAAACATCTGCCTGAATTCCACTTTCCATGAGGGTTTTCACAGAATGCTGAGTCGGTTTAGTTTTTAATTCACCAGCAGCTGCCAAATAAGGAATCAAGGTCAAGTGAATGAACAAGCTATTGTGCCGACCCAATTCCCATTTTAATTGACGCACTGCTTCAATATAAGGCAGGGACTCGATGTCACCGACCGTACCGCCAATTTCAGTGATTACAATATCGTAACGACCATCTTGTCCTAAATGCTGAATGCGCTCTTTGATTTCATTCGTGATATGGGGAATGACCTGCACTGTTTTGCCTAAAAATTCACCGCGTCGCTCCTTTTCAATAACGCTTTGGTAAATACGACCTGTAGTGACATTGTTGGCTTGAGAAGTAGGGTGACTTAAAAAACGTTCGTAATGCCCGAGGTCTAAATCGGTTTCTGCCCCATCATCGGTAACATAACACTCACCGTGCTCATAAGGATTGAGCGTGCCTGGGTCAACATTAATATAAGGATCCAGTTTCTGAATCGTCACAGCAAATCCCCTGGCTTGCAAAAGTTTAGCCAAAGAGGCGGCAATAATACCTTTTCCTAAAGAAGATGAAACCCCGCCCGTAACGAAGATATACTTTGTCGTATTCATTTGGTGTGCTTGTTGTTACCTATACGGGATTCAAAGATAAAATATTAATTGCGAGCACCCAATGAATTTATTAATTCTTCTATCGCCATGTCTTGGGTGTATTGTAACAGGTAAAAGGCTTTGTTTTCATACCCCCCTTGAGCCCCTTTTTCATAACGGAATTTATTCTCGGTATATTCTGTGGTTTCGGGCATGATCAATGTTTGGGTCAAAGACCCTTGGCTTGAGGATTTTCGCAAAATCAAATCTATGGTCAAGTCAAAGCCACGAGTCGCGTATTTGTTCGGTGTAGTCCCAAAACGATCTAGATAGGCCTTACTGAAAACATTTGGCGTTTCTTCTAGGTTTCTGGGCTTGCTGGATGACGGAAAACTAAATTCCAAATGCGAAAGATGAATGTTTGAAATGTCATCAAATTCAAATGCCTCATTCTTTGAGGTAGTGAATAAACGCACATCATAGGTTTTTTTGATGGTATCGTTTTCTTCATTTTTTTGCTGATAATAAGACATCCCATTCAAAACACCGATGACATTGCTTATAATTACTGGCTTGCGCGATTCAAGCAACACCCAGTTTTCAAGACTGTCGGAAAGTTGCGGTAAAATATCATCAGGATCGATATAACCTTCCTCACGCGGAGTAAGCACCTTAACTTTTGGCCATTCACCACGCATTGAGGCCAAACCAGGTTCTAGGGCATCTCCAATGAATAGCATTTTCTGCTCTTGTTTGTTGACTTTGATAAAATCCATAAGGGCGCGACGCATAGGCGCTGCCTCAGGAATCGTTTGCACCAAATTATCAGGAACTGGCCCACCAGGACGGCTCAAAGGCGATATCACTGGGCACTTTTCTTGATTCAGATGCTGGGCCACTGCTATTACATTAGCCGGCAATAACGGGCCAATCACCATATCACTTTGTCCAAAATCATAAGCCGTCAGAAGACTGTCTACCACTGTTTTTTTAGCTTGAGTATCCAACACATCTATTTGAATAGGCAGTCCATATGCTTTGGCGTAATCCTGAGCCATGAGTACCCCAGAGTAAAAATCGAGGGCGATGCGCAGTAAGCGATTACCTTGAACATACTGCTTATTTAAATCCAAAGAATCCTGCACAAAACCTTCGAGTTGCAGCGGCAACATCAGGGTGATTTTTTGAGCACTAGAGTCTTGAATAAAATCCCTCAAATCAACTTTGGCTTCTTGCTCTGTTTCCAGATACGACAATACTTGCCGAGGCAGGCGTAGGATCATCCCCAGCTTAAGCCCCTCAGC
>OMJU01000040.1 GCA_900299425.1 Candidatus Rokuibacteriota bacterium | reverse complement strand
TCAGCAAAACCATCATTGTCCGTGTCACATATTACATAGGGATCAATAATACCAGGAACCGGAGGAGGGATGACGACTATTGGGATTTCAACTAAATCAAAACAGTTTAAATCGTCAAAATTGACCAGACGCGCATATATTGTTTCTCCCGGAACAGGCACATTATAAGGTACTGGTAAGGCATTGGCCCCTGTGCTGGCTTCTACCGCATCATTGTGATAAGTTATTAAGTAGTCTGCCGCAGGCTGTCCATCTAATACCTCAGCATCAAAAGTGAGGGGCAAATCAATGGCGGTAAACCCATCTCCATCATTATCACAAACTTCAATACCTTCTGGCTGGCCTGCTTGAACGCGCGTGAAGAAAATCTTGAACTGTTCAATCGCAAAACATCCCTCGGGACTTTCGACCCGAGCGTAAATATTCTGAGGAGATGGCTGACTGATAAAGTAACCCGTTGGCACCAGGATTTCATTGGTATCATCCTGGGCGTCCTGAAGTGTTTCGTAATATTTGACCACATAAATGGCAGGGTCTTGAGGTCCCAGCAAGTCATCATCATTTTGAGTCAAATCAAAACTCCCAGCAGTCGCTCCATCATCACACAAAAACAAATCGGCTGGAGGAAACGCATCTGGAGGTAAATTAAAGGTTACCTCAATATCATCCGTAATAAAACAAGGTCCTTCAAAGCCTTCTACAGTGTATATACCACTAAGTCCTACAGTGATAAAGGGATTTGTGGCCCCTGGGATTATGTTACCATCTTTATACCACTGCCAAGTAAAGTTTGGAGAAGAAACCCCTGTATCTATAGTCACCGTTAAACCGGCACAACTCTCGATATCCACGCCAAGAGAAAATGGCTGTGTTGTATCAATAAATAATCTATCCTCATTATTAGTCTCGTCAATTTCTAGAATTGAGTTCGCAGGATCGACTATCATAACCAAGTCAAATTGTGGAGGCGTGCCTACGATACTTAAAATCGTGTTACCAGACTCCTGCCCACCGATTGGAATATCATTGACAGTAAATACCGTATCGAGATAATTCAATGGCCCACCGCCAATATTCTGCCAATAAAAATCCACTCGAGTGCCCGCAGAAAGTGGACTTGTCGAAGGAAGGTTGTAAACGGTGTAATCAATAAACAGGTTTTGACCATTGTCACAGACGACATCCAAATCATCAATGGTACATGCTGCATCAGGAATCTCGGAGTTTACACTCGTGATAATATTATTGACCAATACTAAATCCTGACCTGAAGTCAATTGGATATCAATTTGGGTATCTCCCGGCTGTACTATTCCTTGAAGATCATAAACGTCCAAATCCATATTCCAAAGCGTTGAAGAATTGGTATATGAATTGGTTCCGTTAAAGGCGTTATCCCCGGGGTTAAGGGGTGGATTATCGATAAGTATTCCGTTTATGGTCAAAGTCTCTTGAACGGCCAATGAAGCATCGCCTTCCCAGGCCAAAAATCCGATTTTGGCCAAGTCATCTGTAGCCACGTCAATACCGGTAAGGGTGATATCCAAGTTAGGATTAGACCCACTCACATAATCAAAGCCTTCAAAAATGCTGATTTGGTTTTGCGGCAGGGTAGGTTCACCATAAATGATATAAATCATCCAGCCCCCATAGTTAGTACTATTACCGCAGGGAATGGTCCCTAAATAATCAGAAAATGTATACACCCCGTTACCAATTGCTGCCACCAAATTCGTAACATCAGCATAATGGGTATTGTAAAGTCCAAAGTTGTTGTTGATACTATAGGTTCGCTGAGCAACAACAGTATTTCCGTTTATTGAAACAACATCATCGGCTGGACCAGAAGCAGACCAATACATATGGGCTTGATAAAAGACTTCATTAGGCTGCAAATTAAGCGTCGCCGAGCTTTGTGGCAAGAGTTCGCAAGGATTGGGATTCGCGGAGACGTTTAGCGTATTTCCGATAGCGGTAAAATCGTACTTTCCTACGATTTGCGGAACCACCCGATCAAGCGGTACTTGGCCCAGTATTACAGTTGTAAAAAGAAAGATAACGAAGTGTAAAATTTGTTTCATTCAAGTAGAAAATAAGTGCTACAAATTAATCATATTTTGGCGTAACTAAAGGAATAAACGTGTTAATTCCCTAAGTATTTTCCAAGTGAGCCTTGAGATGCGTATCTTTGTATTGTAAAAGAAAAATTTACCGCTTTCACCTTTATGGATTTAGAAAAACAATTACAAGAAATCGAAGCTTACGGCAATGAGCATATAGGAACCTCTAGCCGCACCCCTTTGCGTCCTGATGCCTTTGAAAAAGGGGATCAAGAGAAAATGGATATTATCGAAAACGACGTTCGCAACATACTTGAGACACTGGGAATGGACCTGACGGATGACTCTCTTAAAGGAACCCCAAAACGTGTCGCAAAAATGTTCGTCAAAGAAATATTTACCGGTTTACATCCGGACAACAAACCAAAAGCCTCCACTTTTGACAACAAATACAAATACGGGGAAATGCTCGTGGAAAAAAACATCACCCTTTATTCAACCTGTGAACACCACCTATTGCCCATTGTAGGAAAAGCTCATATTGCTTATATCTCAAATGGTACCGTGGTGGGGCTCTCAAAAATGAACCGTGTGGTTGATTATTACGCCAAAAGGCCTCAGGTACAGGAACGACTCACCATGCAGATTGTCAAGGAACTTCAAGATATATTAAACACCGATGACGTCGCTTGTGTTATTGATGCCAAACATTTGTGTGTCAACTCGAGAGGGATTAGAGATATCGACAGCTCTACGGTAACCAGTGAATTTGGTGGTGCCTTTAAAAATGAAAAAACGAAAAGAGAGTTTTTGGACTACATTAAACTCAATACTTCCTTTTAACATCATTAAATCCAAACGTCTTTTAATAACATAAGATTCAAACTTCTTTTCAATATTAATAGATCCAAGAGAAGATGACATTGCCTGAACCAGAACATCGCAAACTAACTATTTATAACTCTCTGAGTAAGGAAAAGGAATTATTTACCCCTTTGGTCCCTGAGTTTGTAGGCATGTATGTCTGTGGTCCGACGGTTTACAACTATGTTCATTTGGGGAATTGTCGCACATTTTTGTCCTTTGATTTAATCTACCGATACTTCAAGCACCTAGGTTACAAAGTACGCTACGTGCGTAACATTACCGATGCGGGTCACCTAGAAAATGACGCAGACTCAGGCGAAGATCGCATCGCGAAAAAAGCGCGTATTGAAGCCATTGAACCTATGGAAGTGGTCCAGCGGTATACGGTTGATTTTCACGAAATCATGAGTGCTTTTAATGCGCTTCCGCCGGATATAGAACCTACAGCTACTGGGCATATTATTGAGCAGATTCAGATCATCCAAGAAATTCTTGCCGCAGGCTATGCCTATGAAAAAAATGGCTCGGTCTATTTTGATGTGCTAAAATTTAATGAGGACCAACAGTACGGAAAACTCAGCGGGCGTAAAATCGAGGAAATGATCGCCAATACACGTGAGCTCACCGCTCAAAGCGAAAAAAAGAATCCTCAAGATTTTGCCCTTTGGAAAAAAGCAGAGCCACAACACATCATGCGTTGGCCATCGCCTTGGGGTGATGGATTTCCAGGTTGGCACCTAGAATGTACCGCTATGAGTACTAAATATCTAGGCGAAACATTTGATGTGCACGGCGGAGGTATGGACTTAAAATTTCCCCATCACGAATGCGAAATAGCCCAAGCTGAAGCGTGCAACAAAGTCTCACCGGTGCGTTATTGGATGCACGCCAATATGCTGACCCTTAATGGGAAAAAGATGGCAAAATCAACCGGTAACAACATTTTACCGCGTGAACTTTTTTCTGGTGAAAATGCTATAATGAGTCAGCCAATACGCCCTGCCGTGGCTAAGTTTTTCATGTACCAAGCCCATTATCGCAGTGTATTAGATTTTTCTGACCAGGCTATTTTGGCCAGTGAAAAAGGATATCAAAGACTAATGGAGGCAATGGGTAAACTGGAAGAAATTCAATCCTCCGACCATTCGGATTATGAAGTAGGTCCATGGATCGATTCTTGTTATGCCGCGATGAATGATGATTTTAATAGTCCCATATTGATTGCACAACTTTTTGAAGCCACCAAATGGGTGAACAATTTAAGCGAGGGCACTGCAAGAATCACCCAAGACGATTTACAGGCATTGCGCATGACAATGCAAAGCTTTGTACATGATGTATTGGGCCTTCCGCGAGAAATGGATGCCAAAAATAACGGTCAAAACCAGCTTGAAGCTGCGATAAATTTACTGATTGACCTGCGCAATCAAGCTCGAACCAATAAAGACTTCGCTACAAGTGATGCCATACGCGATCGATTGCAAGAAGCCGGAATACAGCTCAGAGACGGTAAAGACGGTACAAGCTTTAGTCTTAAATAATTTTTAGAAATAACACCCTTGTCTGTACGCTCAAAACCTTTAATTCTGCTGATCAAGTTTTATCAAAAGGTTATTTCTCCCTTTACACCTGCTACTTGCCGTTTTACACCTACATGCTCGCATTACAGTGTTAAGGCACTTGAGAAACACGGGGCGTTAAGAGGAAGTTGGTTGGCGTTAAAACGTATTGCGCGTTGCCATCCATGGGGTGGTTCTGGCCATGACCCTGTGCCTTGAATCGGTCACAAGCACGGGCTTTTTTTTATCTTTACTGCAAACATTAATTATGATACCATTTTTAGGCATTTATTGGGCGCCCTCTGAAGGCATAGATCTAGGATTTTACACCATTCAATACTACAGTTTGATGTTTGTATTGGCCTTTTCCCTGGGTTGGTATCTCATGAAAAAAATATTTATCCATGAAGGGGTGGCCTTAGAAAAACTAGATAGCCTATTTATGTATATGGTTTTAGCCATACTCATTGGGGCGCGACTCGGTCATGTCATTTTTTATCAACCAGAACTTTTTCACCAAGATTTCTTCTCAGTGTTTTTACCCTTTAAATTCAAGGGAGGATTCGCCTTTACGGGCTTTAGAGGATTAGCTTCTCATGGTGCAGCCATCGGGATTATTATCGCCATTTATTTGTATCAAAAAAATGTACTCAAGGAATCTTTACTTTGGCTTTTTGACCGAATTGTGATCCCCGTTGCCTCTGGAGCAGTTTTGGTACGCATAGGTAATTTCATGAACTCAGAAATTGTCGGGCATCCCACCGGAACAGATTTTGGCGTAATATTTGCCAACAACGGGGAGGACTTCGCACGTCATCCCGCACAGCTTTATGAATCATTTGGTTACGTATTAGTTTTTCTCATTTTGTATTGGACATATTGGCACACCCAAAAAAGATTGCAACAAGGATATCTCTTTGGACTGTTTTTGGTGCTTTTGTGGGGCGTGAGATTTGTCGTGGAATTTTACAAGAAAAGTCAAGGCGGGTTTGAATCGTCTTTGGGTGATTTACTCAGCACAGGACAATGGCTCAGTATTCCCTTTATTATTGGGGGAATCATACTACTCACACGCGCGAACAAAAAAAAAGTCGCATGAAAAAACATTCTCTAAAAATTGTTCTTTTTGCTTTACTCACACTCGGTGTAGTGAGTTGTAAAGATGAGAAAAACCAGCAGGTGTTGACTAAAGAAATACCCTTCACCAAAGAAGGGACACTAAGCCTGGTGCGCTCTACAAATGATTCGCTTATCGCTACATTAGATATTGAAATTGCCGAGGGAGATTATGAAACCGCTACAGGCCTTATGTATCGCAACTCTATGAGGGATGATCAAGCCATGCTCTTTATTTTCGAACGAGAATCGCCACTGAGTTTTTACATGAAAAACACACAATTTCCATTGGATATCATTTACCTGAACAAGGCCCTTCAAATCGTCGAAGTACACCGAGATGCAAAGCCCTTTGATCCTACACCATTGCCATCTGGGCGTCCTGCTAAGTATGTTTTGGAAGTCAATGCTGGACTGGTTGCAAAATGGAAATTACTGCCTATAGACCGAGCTGAGTTTTCTAGAATAAACCCTTAATTCAATAAAAAAACCCCGCCAATTGCGAGGTTTTCTCTAACTAGGCAACACCCCTAGTAGGTTTTAAGTCTTGCGGCTACTACTGCTCTAATTCCTCTTCTTTTTTATCGCTCAAGTCAATACCACGTTTTTTTACCGTGTCAAAAAAGACTGGAGTAGCAATAAACAAAGATGAATAGGTTCCTACCACGATACCCACAATCAAAGCAAAAATCAATCCTCGAATAGACTCTGCTCCTAGCAGGAAAATAGTAAGGAGTACGATTAAAGTCGTTAAAGAGGTATTCAAGGTTCTGCTCAAAGTGCTATTTAGCGCACTGTCGATGATTTTGTTCATACGCCAGCTACTGTGTTCATTAAAGTACTCACGAATACGGTCAAACACAACTACGGTATCGTTTAATGAGTATCCTATTACAGTCAAAATCGCCGCAATAAACGATTGATCAATTTCCATATTAAACGGCATAAATTGGTAAGTCAAGGAGAACACCCCAAGCACAATCAATACATCGTGGAATACCGCAGCAACGGCACCCAAACTAAATTGCCATCTTCTAAAACGCAATAATATGTATAAGAATACTACCACGAGTGACCCAATAACTGCCAAGAACGAGGAAGACTTAATGTCATCGGCAATTGTTGGCGAAACTTTGTAATATTCCATACGACCCGCGGTCTTGTTGTCTTCATCAGCGACAAAGGCTACATAATCCATACCCTCAGGAAGGTGCGATTTTAGCGCCTCAAACAACATTTGTTCGATTTCAATATCTACCTCAGCACCAGTTTCCTCAACTTTATATTTGGTCGAAATTTTGAGCTGATTATTTCCTCCGTAAGTTTTGGCCTCCGCGCTTTCGAAAACCGCAATCAAATCGTTTTGTACTTCAAGAGCATTCACATCTCGATCGAAACGAACAGTATAGGTACGACCTCCAACAAAATCAATTCCTTGGTTTAGTCCATTAGTGAATAATGAACCTACACTGAGCATCAGTAACACTCCAGAAAAGGCATAAGCCACTTTTCTTTTGGCCAAAAATTTAATCGCTACATCGCGGAATAAATTTTTAGTAAGCCCTGTAGAACAAGTCAGTGACTTGCCATTATAAGTAAATCGATCGATAAACAAACGCGTTACAAAAATCGCTGTGAATAAAGAGGTACAGATACCGATCAATAAGGTCGTGGCGAAACCTTGGATTGGCCCAGTTCCGAATACAAGTAAAATGAGACCTGTAAGTCCTGTTGTGATGTTAGCATCTAAAATTGATGAAAGTGCGTTACTAAAACCATCGTTTATAGAATCGCGTTGAGACTTTCCTTTAGCCAACTCCTCACGAATACGCTCGAAAATAAGTACGTTAGCATCTACAGACATACCGATTGTCAAAACGATACCCGCAATACCAGGTAGGGTTAAAACCGCACCGAGGCCTGCCAAAATTCCAAAAATGAATAAAATATTGACTACCAAAGCGACATTGGCAAAGGCCCCCGCTTTTCCGTAGTATAGAATCATCCAAAGGAGGACAATACTCAAAGCGATAATGAACGATAAAATACCACTATCAATGGCTTCTTTACCTAGTGTCGGACCAACAACTTCTGCTTGAATGATATCTGCTGATGCTGGCAATTTACCCGCACGTAATACATTGGCTAAATCCTGTGCTTCCGGAATAGTAAAATCACCTGTAATTTCACTGCGACCCCCTGAAATTTTGCCTGAACTTACACCAGGGGCAGAATAGACTACATCATCCAGAACTACAGCAATTTGTGATTGATTGTTATATGCGTACTCGGTCATGTCTTCCCAAGTCTTCGCACCAGCACCATTCATTTGCATGGTAACAGATACACGGCCCGCTTGGGTATAAGACTGCTGTGCATCAACGATAACACCACCACTGAGCTCAGGAGTGTCTTCGCGATTGCCTTTTATGGCGTAAAGGCTGGTAATTTCTTCACCTAGGGATTCATTGTATTCTGGAATACTCCAAACAAACTTATAGTAACGCTGCTCTCCACTTAAAAGGGCACGCACTTGCGGTTCACTTAAATATCCATTGATTACTGCCGTGTCTTTTATTGAAAATGAGGCTAAGCCTGGGTTGCTGGCACGCACGGGTAAGATGCGATTCAAAAGTGGGCGCTCTAACAAAGGGTCATTTGTTTCGGCTACATCCTCACCTCCTAAAAGATCCGTCAAATCATCCTCACTTTGCTCTTGTGTTGCCTCTTGTTCAGCAGGAGTACGATTGGCCAATAGGTCTTTTAATTTACCATCGGCGTCTAACAAGAAAGAGGTAATGTTCTCCTCTTTAACCACCTCCCAAAACTCAAGTTGGGCTGTACTCTGTAAAAGTTTTTTTACACGCTCAACATCTTTGGCCCCTGGTAATTCTACAAGGATACGCCCAGAATTTCCTAAACGCTGAAGGTTTGGTTGTGTAACCCCGAACTTATCAATACGCTTACGCAATACTTCAAAAGCTGAGGCAATGGACTCATCTACCTTACGGGTGATGACTGATTTCACTTCATCATTGGTCATTCCGCTGACGATTTGATCCTCTAAACCTTTATTGAAAAAGATGTCAGGCGAAGCCAAATTGTTTTCACCTGGCAATGCTTCAAATGCCTCGAAAAATGACTCTAAATAGGTGCTTTGTGAAGATTTTTGAAGTTCACTTGCATCTGCCAAAGCTTGATTGAATGCAGGGTCTTTTGTGTTATTGGCCAATCCAGCAAGTATGTCCTTTACAGAAACCTGGAGAATTACGTTGATCCCTCCTTTAAGGTCAAGACCTTTATTCAATACTTTGTCTTTGGCTGTATTGTAATCGATGCCAAAAAATTGTGGCTCAGCGGCTACTGAATCAATGTACTGCACTACAGCTTGTTGACGCTGATCAGATTGGGTCGCATCATATTGCTCATTGGCATAAGCCTGAGCAGCATCTTCAACTTGATTTGCGACAAATGTAAATGACAGTTGGTATAAACTGACCAATCCGAAAAGTATCGCAAAGACGGTAATTAGTCCTTTATTTTGCATTCTATCTTGGTTTAGAGTATTTAAAAACGTGCAAATATAGTTTTTCAAAAAGGAAATGCCAATTATTTTGGCCCGAAAAAACACCAAAAAAGGCCGCGAAATGCGGCCTTTGGATGCTTATAAAATTTATAAGAATTAAGCCAATAAATCGTTGGTTTTACGCACTCCCTCAGCGCTTTCGGCCAGATGAGCACGCTCATTATCATCAAGCTCAAGTTCCACAATCTCTTCAATTCCATTGCGCCCAAGAATTACCGGAACACCGATACAGATATCGTCTAATCCATATTCTCCTGACAGCAAAGTAGAACAAGGCATCATTTTCTTTTGATCACAGGCAATGCTTTGAACTAAAGATGAGACCGCCGCCCCTGGTGCGTACCAAGCTGAAGTCCCTAATAATTTAGTCAGTGTTGCCCCTCCAACTTTGGTCGCCTCACGCACCTGATCCAATCGCTCTGAACTTAAAAATGCTGAAACAGGCACGCTACTGCGTGTTGCCAATCGCGTAAGAGGGATCATTCCTGTGTCGCTGTGGCCTCCGATAACCATTCCGTCGATATCACTTGATGGCGCCCCTAGGGCCTCAGCTAGGCGATATTTAAAGCGTGCACTATCCAATGTACCGCCCATACCGATGATGCGATTTTTTGGCAGTCCAGTGACTTTATGAGCCAAATAAGTCATGGTATCCATTGGGTTACTCACCACCACTAAAATAGTCTCAGGTGATTGCTCGATAAGTGCTGCAGCAACGTTTTGTACGATACCAGCATTAATGCCGATGAGTTCTTCACGAGTCATTCCTGGCTTACGCGGTATTCCAGAGGTAATGACACAAATATGACTGCCGGCTGTTGCACTATAATCATTAGTTACCCCCGTAATTTTGGTATCAAAACCATTAAGTGTGGCCGTCTGCATGAGGTCCATTGCTTTACCCTCTGCAAAACCTTCCTTAATGTCAAGAAGCACAACTTCACTTGCGAAATTCTTTATGGCGATATATTCAGCACAGCTCGCGCCCACTGCACCAGCACCTACAACGGTAATCTTCATTTTTGTGTTTTTTTGATTTGTATTTGGGTTGTTTTTTACTGCTTTACAGCGGCGCAAAATTATCAATAAAAATGTACTTAACCTAGCGTACACTCACAGAAATACCCGTAGAGAATGTATTGTATTCCTGAATTGTGTATGAGGCAAATAATTTGAAAATCGCCAAATTAAGGCGCATACCAAGTCCAAAGCGAGCACTGTTCACATCTGCTTTAAATTGAAGGGGATTGGTAATGGTTTCATTAATTTGTCCCAATGAATTTCCATTGCCGTCTTCAAGACCATAAGTCAAGGTGTAATCTCCGTTGAGCTCTAAACGACTCCCACCCCGTCCATATCCAGCCGAGGCGTAAAATTCTAGAATCGCGAGATTCACAGAACCAACCGCTTGTAAAGAAAGTGTATTTAAGGCGAAAAGTCCTTCGCCATTAGCAACCGAAACATCATCTAAATCATCTTCATCGTCAATTTTGTAAGTCACTTTGGTATTGCTGTAGGCAACCAATGCACTGAGGCTAAAAGGAGTTGCGGAAAGTCCGGGAATGTACTGCGTCAAATCGTGTTGCAGTCCAAGCCCATACATGAAATTCTTCACCTTATCGTTCACCCCAATATTGGGCAGAAAGCGCACTTTCAAATCTGTACTACTGGGCAATCCCACTCCAAATTGAATCATGGGCGTGGCTACTCCTTTGAGTGGAAAGTCAGGACCAATACCACCGGGCATCTGAAACTCTGCAACCTTAAATGTACCATCACCGATAGGAACGCGAACATCAAAAAAAGTACCATCGGGATCATCGCCTAAAACGGTTGAAACTGTCTCAGTATCCCCAACTTGTGAACGCACAAAATTGTACTCAGAAGCACGAAATAAAAAGTTCTTATCATTGTTCGGAACAAGGGCCATGTTTGCTCCAAAAGTCACATCAAAACCAAGCACGCTATGGGTGCGCCCTGTTGTATACCATCCTTCATTCATACTGTAAACAAGGCCTTTTAGGGCCGGCTCAATATAGTCTTGGGTTAGTCGCTCGGCATCTTGAGCCGCCAGTAGTATACTCTCTAATTCTTGTGCCTGACTCAAAGGAGCAGCACACAAACTGAATAATAAAATGATTCGTTTCATAATGAATTGGGGATATATAAGTTGGGATATTAAAGCAGTTTATTTTTGGTTTAAATATGATTCAAAGTCAGAATAATCAATGGGTTTTTCAATAATCGTCAGTCATAAAGTTATAAAAAAGCCCGCACTAAAGTGCGGGCTTTTAGATGATGTTAGGCGTCAATATTGGCATAAACCGCATTGCGCTCGATAAAATCGCGACGAGGGGGCACCTCATCTCCCATAAGCATGGAGAAAATTCGGTCTGCTTCTGTTCCATTGTCAATGGAGACTTGGCGCAATGTTCTAAAATCAGGGTTCATTGTAGTATCCCATAATTGCTCGGCATTCATTTCTCCAAGACCCTTATAGCGCTGTATAGATACACTGCCACCCCATTCTTCACTCAAGGCATCACGCTCCTTATCATTCCAAGCGTAAGCTTTTTTGGCACCTTTTTTCACTAAATACAGTGGTGGTGTTGCGATATAGACATGTCCTCCCTCGATGAGCGCACGCATATAGCGGAAGAAAAAGGTTAAAATAAGCGTGGCAATGTGACTTCCATCGACATCAGCATCACACATGATGACAATTTTATGATAGCGCAATTTTTCAAGGTTCAGGGCCTTAGCGTCTTCTTCTGTACCGATGGTAACGCCAAGGGCCGTAAAGATGTTTTTGATCTCTTCATTTTCAAAAACTTTGTGTTGCATGGCCTTTTCAACATTCAGAATCTTTCCACGCAAGGGCAATATCGCCTGAAAGTTTCGATCACGGCCTTGTTTCGCAGTACCCCCTGCAGAATCACCCTCTACCAAGAATACTTCACACTTTTGCGGGTCTTGCTCAGAACAATCTGAGAGCTTTCCAGGTAATCCCGCTCCACCCATAACGGTTTTGCGCTGCACCATCTCACGTGCTTTACGCGCTGCATGGCGCGCCTGTGCAGCGAGGATGACTTTTTGAACGATTGTTCGTGCATCATTGGGATGCTCCTCTAAATAATTTTCGAGCATTTCTGACACTGCCTGACTGACCGCAGCCGTAACCTCTCTGTTGCCTAATTTAGTTTTTGTTTGGCCTTCAAACTGTGGCTCTGCAACTTTTACCGAAACTATAGCCGTTAAGCCTTCTCGAAAATCATCCCCAGAAATTTCAAACTTCAATTTATCCAAGAGTCCCGAAGAATCTGCGTATTTCTTGAGTGTCGTGGTTAGTCCACGTCTGAACCCCGATAAGTGCGTTCCTCCTTCATGAGTATTAATGTTATTGACGTAGGAATGTAAATTTTCATTAAACGAAGTATTGTAAACCATAGCCACTTCAACAGGAATATCGTTTTTCTCGCCTTCCATAGAGATTACCTCTGCAATTAATGGCTCGCGGTTTCCGTCAAGAAACTTGATAAATTCCTTCAGGCCTTCTTCACTGTAAAATTTCTCAATAGGATGCGTTCCATCATCTTCGGTCTGGCGTTTGTCTGTGAGATAAATGGTAATCCCTTTGTTGAGATAAGCTAACTCTCTGAGACGACTGGCCAATGTATCATAGTTATATTCACGCGTCTGAGTGAAAATCTGCTCATCTGGTAAAAAGGTCACCATAGTCCCACGATCTGTGGTCTCGCCTACTGATTTTACGGGATAAAGTGCCTTCCCACGCTCATACTCCTGCTCCCAAATTTTCCCATCACGATAAACTGTTGCCTTCAAAGAGGCGGACAATGCATTGACACAACTGACCCCTACCCCGTGAAGACCACCAGAGACTTTATAAGAATCTTTGTCAAATTTACCTCCTGCACCAATTTTAGTCATAACGACCTCTAAAGCCGACACACCTTCCTTTTTATGCAGATCAACTGGTATGCCGCGACCATTATCTTTGACCGAAATGGAGTTATCTTCATTAATCACAACATCTATCGTATCACAATGCCCAGCAAGCGCCTCGTCGATGGAGTTATCTACTACTTCATAAACCAAATGATGCAAACCACGAACTCCAACATCCCCGATATACATCGAAGGGCGCATTCGCACGTGCTCCATACCCTCTAGGGCTTGAATATTATCCGCACCGTAATTGGTCTTATTTACTTCTTCACTCATATATTTTAGGTTGTTTTTTCCGACCGGAAAAATGTATTGTCAAATATAACCAAATACCCAGTGATTTCAATGGATTACGCAGAATTTGACCCTCGAAGTTATCAACAAAATTTGTGAAAAAAATACTGTTTTATTGCCCTAAATGTTTGCCCCTCAAATCATCGGAAAAACAAAGTGATTTGAGATTAAGTCAAGGGCGCTTATTCGCCCTAAAAAAACAATGATGGAACTAAGGAATATTTAGATATTTATGCGTCTGCAGAGATAAAATCCACTGTGTATTTTGCATGACGTAGTCGACCATTAGTGGCATCATTTTTTCGCGCTGACTCCATTCAGGTTGTAAGTAAAGTTTACACTGAGATCCGACAAGGCGCGCTTGTTCTTCGGCAAAAATAAAATCGTGCTTGTTGTGTATGATAACTTTTAACTCGTGGGCTCTTTTATAGATGCCTTCGAGGGGCAATTTATTTTTTTTGGGCGACAAGCAAATCCAATCCCAATCTCCAGTTAGTGGATAGGCCCCAGAAGTCTCAATATGCGTTTGCAAGCCGGCAGACTTTAAGCCCTGGGTTAAAGGAGCCATTGGCCACATCAGGGGCTCTCCTCCAGTGACTACAATCGTTTTTGCGTGCTCTTTGGCCTGAGCAATGATTTGTTGGATGTCTGTCGGTGGGTGAATATCAGGATTCCAACTCTCCTTTACATCGCACCAATGACACCCTACATCGCAACCTCCTACACGGATAAAGTAGGCCGCAGTCCCTTTGTGATATCCTTCTCCTTGTAAAGTATAAAAGGCCTCCATAAGCGGTAAATACTGCCCGGCAGCAACTGCTTCTGTTATTTCTTGTCTGGTCATTTCCACGCGGCAAAGATAAAATTAATTGCAGGACAAAAGCGCAAATTCTCAGGACATCGCAGTGCCGATCTCAGGAACATGATTATTTTTGATAAAATTTATCAAAACCCTATGAACCGTCTAATTCTTGTTGCCATTCTAAGTTTTATTTTAAACGCTTGTAGCGATAATTCATTCATTATAAATGATACATCGGTCGGGCCACTAACCGATAACACTCATATTTATGAACTCCCACAACTTTTTAAAGGGGATTCTTTGGCCGCGAGACGTATTGAGGGCGATAGCTTGATCGGCGAGGTAGAACTGTACGACACAAACGGCAATGTCCGCATGATCGTCTTTCCTAAGGATGAAACAGATCCAAAATCGACGCTTTCTTACCTGCGCATTATCGATCCGAAATTTACCACCAAAGATGGCCTAGGGGTAGCGAGCACATTCGGCGCCTTTAAAAGTAGGTGTGAAGTCGCTGGCCTAGACAATGCTATAAATGCCGTCGTCATAAGTTTTAAAGACACCCCGTGGTATATTACCATTGACAAAAAGGAACTCCCAGAAAACGTCCGTTACAATTACGCAAGTAAAATTGAATTAGCGCAAATCCCTGATGAGGCAAAAATCAAGTACTTTTTCTACAGCTGGTAACCGCTAAAGGACTAAACGATAGATTCGGTTACTTTTGAATCGCGCCCAGACTTAAGGCGTTCGCTCAAATAATCTGCTGCTTTAAACCCGCCGTAAATCACCAGAAAAAAGGGGAAGATTAAAAGTTCTTCGACAAGAATATAGTAAGGCCACTCGCCCAATACATCCAAAAGTGAAGTATGTTCTGGCTTACGCATTAGAAAGAGATAATTAGATCCGATTAGCGCGTTGACCCCAACAATAAAGACTAAATAGACCTGAATAGCACCGAAGGCCTTGAAAATACTTTTAAACTTTGGGCGCATACCGTATACGGCCGACGCGTATATGATAAAAAGAACCAAACCAGCGTGTTCGAGCCAATACTTTAAAAATCTGTAATGCGGAAAACCTTCGTCTAAATCTGGGGTAAACACACCCTGAGCTGTACCCGCCAATATCCAAAAAACAAGGATTTCATACATCCAATATTTGCGCAAAACTGCGAAAACCGGCAAGGTCAGAGCCAAAAAATTACACAAATGTAATGGCAAGTCTTTTTGAGTGTCAAAGGGGCCAATAAATACTTTGATGGCCGTATACCCGATAACACTCAGTGAAATGATGCATGCCAAAACAATGCCTATTCTATGTTGTAGGGCTGGATTGCTTTTTTTGCCCCATCGAATCAACAGATAACCGGCCAAAATGAAAAATACTATAGCCCCTAGATGTTGCGGGCCTAAAAGATAAAAATCATTATTTGGCAGTAAAAACTGTGAATCCATAACTCAGATTGTGGATCCAAGATAGAAAAATGTTTTTACATTTTACCATTAAGCCCTTTGACGGGCTAAAAGTGTGTTTTGAAGTAACATGGCGATGGTCATCGGCCCCACGCCTCCGGGCACAGGTGTAATAAAAGAGGATTTTTCACTAACACCAGCAAAATCAACATCGCCAGTGATGACATACCCTTTAGGGGCAGATTCATCGGTAACACGAGTGATGCCCACATCGATGATCACTGCGCCTTGCTTTACCATATCAGCCTTGAGGAAATTGGGCACCCCGAGTGCGGAAATCACAATATCAGCCTCGCGGGTGTAATTGGCCAAATCTTTAGTCCGGCTATGGGTTAGGGTCACTGTACTGTCTCCAGGCTTACCTTTACGACTCATAAGTATGCTGATTGGCCTACCCACGATATGGCTTCGCCCAATCACAACAGTGTGTTTTCCAACAGTATCAATATCGTAACGACGCAATAATTCCATGATGCCAAAAGGCGTAGCAGGAATAAAGGTCTCCATGTCTAAGGCCAACTTGCCAAAGTTTTCGGGATGAAAACCGTCGACATCTTTTTTTGGATCTACCGCAAGCAAAACTTTTTGGGTATCGATATGTCGCGGTAGCGGCAGTTGTACAATAAAACCGTCAATTTCTGGATCCTTATTTAAGCTGTCAATCTTTGCCAATAATTCCTCCTCGGTAATTTGTTCTGGCAACTGGACCAAAGTCGATTCAAAGCCTACACGAGCACAGGCTCTTACTTTACTGCCCACATAGGTTAGACTTGCCCCATCCTCGCCTACTATTACAGCTGCCAAATGCGGAGTTTTTTGGCCCTCAGCTTTCATTTGCGCCACTACCTGGGTGATTTCATCCTTGATGTCGTTGCTGATTTTTTTTCCGTCCAGTATCGTCATGATTCCTATTTATCGAGGCATTTGCCCCATCATTTGCATCATTTTTTTACCGCCACCACCTTGCATTATCTTCATCATTTTGCTCATCTGATCAAATTGCTTGATCAATTTATTTACTTCTTGAATGTCAGTGCCACTTCCGTTAGCAATACGCTTTTTACGGCTACCGTTAATCAGCTTAGGGTTAGCGCGCTCCTTCGGGGTCATAGAATGAATCATGGCTTCGATATGTTTAAACGCATCGTCGTCGATATCAATACCCTTGAGCGCTTTACCCATGCCTGGAATCATACCCATAAGATCCTTCATACTTCCCATTTTTTTGACCTGCTGAATTTGGTTGAGGAAGTCGTCAAAGCCAAATTGATTTTTGGCAATTTTCTTTTGAATTTTCCGTGCCTCTTGCTCGTCAAATTGTTCTTGAGCACGTTCCACAAGAGAAACAACATCCCCCATCCCAAGGATGCGGTCTGCCATACGCTCAGGATAAAAGACGTCAATGGCGTCCATTTTTTCTCCGGTTCCGATGAACTTAATAGGTTTATCGACCACTGATCGAATCGAAAGCGCCGCCCCACCACGCGTATCTCCATCGAGCTTAGTCAAGATTACCCCGTCGAAATTTAGTCGATCGTTAAAGGCCTTCGCAGTATTGACGGCATCCTGTCCTGTCATGGCATCGACCACAAAAAGTGTTTCTTGTGGCTTTACAGCCGCGTGAATTCGGGCAATCTCGTCCATCATGGCCTGATCCACGGCCAAACGACCTGCGGTATCGACTATTACGGCGTTATTTCCATTTGCTTTGGCATGAGCTATAGCAGCCTGAGCAATTTTCACTGGATCTTTTTCGTCAGGTGCACTAAATACGGGCACCCCAATCTGATCCCCAACCACATGTAACTGATCTATGGCCGCCGGGCGATAAACATCACAGGCAACCAAAAGTGGCTGTTTGCTTTTTTTAGTTTTTAAGAACTGGGCGAGTTTACCGGAAAAAGTGGTCTTACCGCTCCCTTGAAGTCCAGACATTAAGATCACCGTAGGGTTACCCTGAAGATTCAGCCCTTCTGCTGCTCCCCCCATGAGCTGAGTAAGCTCATCTTTCACGAGCTTCACCATCAATTGACCTGGCTGCAAAGTGGTCAACACATTTTGCCCCAAGGCTTTATCCTTCACCGAGTTCGTAAATTCTTTGGCAATTTTAAAGTTAACATCCGCATCGAGTAAGGCGCGACGGACCTCCTTTAGGGTTTCGGCGACATTAACCTCGGTGATGCTTCCATGCCCTTTGAGGTTATGTAAGGCTTTGTCTAATTTTTCACTTAAACTATCAAACATGATTCCGACTAAAATAAAGGCGTAAAGATACGCATTGCAGCGCCACTTTCAAAAAGAACAACAGGCCAAAAAAAATGCATTTTCAAATAAAAAACCCGGCCAATGGCCGGGTT
>OMJU01000039.1 GCA_900299425.1 Candidatus Rokuibacteriota bacterium | reverse complement strand
CCATGGCCGTCTATTTGAGTTGAAATTCAGGCCATGTGGCCACATGATTAAGTAAAAGCAGTACTTGATACGGGGCTTCGGCCCAACTCAAGTTCCACAATCGATCATCGTAATAGTTTTGTGGAATTTCCCATTTAAAAACCTCTGTGGCCAGATCATAGTCCGATGTTGTGAATAATTCACGAGCGTGAAAATGATCAACAATCACTTTGGTAATGTAGGCGGGGTCGTTGCTATCATCGGACAAATCAATGGCCAGTGATCGGAATCGCTCTTCTTGTCCATTGTCAAAAAGCAAATTTAAATAAGCGCGAAATAAGGCCCAACGCGCCGTAATGGTAGAGGTGCCAATCCAGTCTTGATCGCCTTGCCAACCGGCCACATCAGGGGGGTTGAACATAATTTGACCCAATACAGCAGCGTAATAAATAAAAGCCTCCATCAGGTCATTGTTAAATAAAAAACCGGATTCGTTTACAAATTGGAAAATCAGGTCAAAGGGACTTTTTATAATCACCCCAAGTGCTTTTTCATCAAAAAAATGCTCGCTTTTAAACAATTGCTTGAGTACTGGGACCAAATCGAAATTATTGGCGATCATGGTCTGAGCCATCGGACTAATGATATTGGTTTCAATCATCGCATCTACATCCGGACTCACGAAGTATCGATATAATTTGCGACAAACATATTGGGCAATGAGTTCGCCCCGCTCTTGAAAGAGAATGTCTATAACATCGTGGTAATCCCAGTTGCCGGTCTGTCCAAAAATTGTTTTGTCCCCGCTGAAAAAGGTGTTGGTGTTGAAAATTATGGGGCCACCCACTTGCGGCCTTAAATTCCATCCAGTGAGGGCTTTTGAGGTTTCTACAATATCTTCTTGGGTGTAGCCATTGCCTTCGCCCAAAGTAAATAGTTCAAAGAGCTCGCGCGCGTAATTCTCGTTTGGTTCGGTGTTAGTATTTTGAAAGCCATTGAGGTAGATGAGCATTGCAGGCGTAAGACCCATGTCATGGACTAGGTCCTTGAAATTACCCAGTGCGTGTTGCTCTGCAGTGCGGTAATATTGAAATAGGTAGGGGGAATAATTATAAGTGTCGAGTTCGGTTACAAAGTGATTCAACCAAAAAAAGACCATTCTGCCCTTGAGTCCTGAACTGACCATAAGATTGCCGGTCTCAATTCTGAAATCATTGATGTACTGTGGATTCTCCGCAGTATAATTCCCAAAATCACTAAGTCTGTAATAGCCCCAGAATGGGTCTTCACGAAGCGGAGCTGAGGCGGCGTTGTCTACCATCTGGTCTATCAGCACCCCGGGTCCAGCAATGACCCCAGTACTCACAGTGTTCAAATCAGTCCCATAACCAAGACGGCGGTGACAGTGCTTTACTTTGGCCTTATTCCAGGGATTATTTCCTGAGGGGATATAAGGGTCCAAAGTGCTGGAATTACAAGAAGTCATGCTCGTGTTCAAAGTCTAAAAGTCTGATTAACAGCTAAATTTAGGTATTATAATTTAATTGACGACACTTGCCAAGAAATGTTTAACTTTAATGGCCTCCCCTTTTTTGTTCTAGATAGACTTAAAACAATCTCATATGACGTTTGCTATTGCGTCTTCAAATTTCCAAAACACCGAGTTTTTAGCGCCTGATTTTTTGGTTCCAGGAGATTTGGTGGCAATCATTGCGACGGCCCGCTTTGTGTCTGAACAGGACCTGCAACAGGCAAAATATTGCCTGAAAAGATGGGGTTTTAAAGTAATTTTAGGCCAAAGTATTGGCGTAAAACACCACCAACTCGCCGGATCGGACACCGCGCGCGCCCAGGATCTTCAGTGGGCACTTGACCATCCCGAGGTAAAGGCCATCTGGTGCGCGCGCGGTGGCTACGGAACCATCAGAATTTTAGACGAGGTCAATTTTAAGGGATTCAAACAACATCCAAAATGGGTCATTGGTTATTCTGATGTAACGGCCTTGCATGCAAGACTACAAAATTTAGGTTGGGCGAGTCTGCACGGGCAAATGCCTTTGGCTCTAGGTGAAAAAACTCAGGCTACGGCTCAGACCATAGAGCAGGCTTTAACCTGTAATATATATTCTATCGAGTGGCCAGTTGTCAACTCTGGCTGTGATGGGACTTTGATCACGCGCACAGGACAGGTCACCGCCCCAGTGGTGGGGGGGAACCTCTCTTTGATTTACAGCCTTCTGGGTAGTCAAGATGCAATCCCTACTCGTGGAAAAATATTGTTAATCGAAGATCTCGATGAGTATCTCTATCATATCGATCGCATGATTTATGCCCTTAAACGCAGTGGCATGCTCGAAGGTTTAGCTGGGCTGATTGTGGGCGGCATGACTGATATGAAAGACCAAGAAATCCCCTTTGGCTATGACCCATATCAGATTATTTGGGCGGCGGTGGCTCATGAAGCTTATCCCGTAGTCTTTGATGCGCCCATAGGCCACCTGGCCGACAATAGAGCGATACCCCTTGGACTCCCCTGTACCTTGACGATCTCCCCAGACAAGGCTGAAATAATGGTCCATGGCAAAGCACAATGATTTAGGAAAATGGGGCGAGCATATCGCAGAAGAATTTTTACGGTCAAAGGGATTTGAGATTCTTTTGAGAAATTACAGGATAGGACCATTAGAATTAGACTTAATTGTCCAAGACAATCCTGTCGAACTAGTCGTGGTTGAGGTAAAAACCAGATCATCTGACCTTTGGCAAGATCCGCTAGCGGCTGTAAGCAGACGAAAACAACGGCATTTGATGCGTGCAGGGCATCATTTATTGCACCGGCTAAAATTAGGAAACACCACTATTCGTTTTGATTTGATTTCTATTGTTGGGACGTCTGAAGCCTATGAAATCAATCATGTGGAGGATGCATTTTATCCGTTTTGAAGCAATACGCGCAGATGGCTTAATGCGGTGGCGACCGTGGGTATTTTTTCGACGGTTAAAAGCAAACGCAAACCGTTTTTGGTCTGTTTTTCTTTTAATTTTATTTGATCTGCGCTTTGGGATGAGACCACCAGAATGATATTCTGAAAGATAGAGGTCTGATAAAATGGACTTTGCTGGTCTTGAATGAAGTAACCAATCATGCGTTGATTTTTTAATACCACACGCTCCAGACCAAGCTCGGCGGCTTTAAGCTTGAGTTTGGCGCATTCCAAAAGATCCCGTGCCGATGGTGGCAGGGGCCCAAAACGATCAATCAAGTTATTTTCAAAGACATTAAATTCCTCTTCTTTACTCAATTCATTGAGCTCTGTGTAACATTGAAGCCTTTGGGTTACACTGTTGATATAGTCCTCAGGGAAGCGGAGTTCAAAGTCGGTGTCCACCACGGTATCCCGAGTAAAGACTTTTTTCTTAGCCAGCTGATCTTTGTACAGGTCCTTAAACTCTTTTTCTTTGAGTTCTTCAATGGCCTCAGCCAAGATTTTTTGATAGGTTTCAAAGCCTATTTCATTGATAAATCCACTTTGTTCTCCGCCGAGTAGATCTCCGGCCCCACGGATTTCAAGATCCTTCATGGCGATATGAATACCACTGCCTAAATCACTGAATTGTTCTAGAGCCGTCATGCGTTTGCGCGCTTCATCGGTCATAGCCGAATAAGGCGGAGTGATGAAATAACAAAAAGCTTTTTTGTTGCTGCGCCCCACGCGCCCGCGCATCTGATGAAGGTCGGAAAGCCCAAAATGGTGTGCGTTGTTGATCAAAATAGTATTGGCATTAGAGACGTCTAATCCGTTTTCGATGATGGTGGTAGAGACCAAGATATCGTACTCATTTTCCATAAAGCCCATCATAATGGATTCGAGCTTCTTGCCGTCCATTTGTCCGTGTCCTACAGCAATTTTGGCTTCAGGAATCAGTCGTTGGATCACTCCTGCTAGTTCGTGAATGTGTTCAATTCTGTTTTGTACCACGAAGACTTGACCGCCCCTAGAGAGTTCATAATGTATGGCATCGCGCAGCAGGGTTTCGCTAAAGCGGACCACTTGGGTCTCTACCGGGTAGCGATTTGGTGGCGGGGTGCTGATCACTGAAAGGTCTCTTGCGGCCATCAAACTGAATTGCAAGGTGCGGGGAATGGGCGTGGCGGTCAGGGTTAAGGTATCGATATTCTCTTTGAGGGTTTTGAGTTTGTCTTTAACCGACACACCAAATTTTTGTTCTTCGTCGACAATAAGCAGTCCGATATCTTTGAATTGTACCGATGCATTGACCAGTTGATGGGTGCCAATAACAATATCAAGTCTTCCGTCTTTAAGACGTTCTAACACCTCTTTGCGCTCTTTGGCCGTGCGAAAGCGATTTAAATAATCTACACTTACAGGCAAATCCTCCAGACGCTTTGAAAAGGTTTTGAAATGTTGAAAAGCCAGTATGGTTGTGGGGACCAAAACAGCCACTTGCTTGCCGTTGTCTACAGCTTTAAAAGCAGCCCTAATGGCGACCTCCGTCTTACCAAAGCCCACATCACCACAAACCAGACGATCCATGGGTTGGGTGCTTTCCATATCTTGTTTGATGTCATTTGTGGCCGTAGTTTGGTCAGGTGTGTCTTCGTATAAAAAAGAGGATTCGAGCTCGTGTTGTAGGTAGGAGTCAGGGCCAAAGGCAAATCCTTTTTGCAGGCGTCTTTTGGCGTATAATTCGATGAGGTTAAAGGCGATTTCCTTGACCTTTTTCTTGGTTTTAGTTTTTAGGTTTTTCCAAGCCGCACTCCCAAGTTTGTAGAGCTTCGGTACAGCGCCATCCTTACCGTTAAACTTGGCTATTTTGTGCAAGGCGTGAATGCTCAAATACAAAATATCGCGGTCCCCATAAACCAGTTTAATGGCTTCTTGCGTTTTGCCTTCGACCTGTATTTGCTGTAAGCCTCCAAAGGTCCCAATACCGTGATCGATATGGGTGACGTAATCCCCGATCTGCCATTGGGAGAGCTCTTTAATACTCACGGCCTGTTTTTTTGCCAAACCGTTTTTGAGTTTGAACTTATGGTAGCGTTCAAAAATTTCGTGGTCTGTGTAACAGGCGATGCCCTGATCTTTATCCACAAAGCCCTGATGAAGGGAGAACACCTCTATATGATAGCCCTTGACATCTTTGGTGCTGTCTTCAAAAATATCCCTAAAACGCTTGGCTTGTGCCTCAGAACCACAGCAAATAATTGTGGTCATCCCATGGCCATGATTCGCGTTGATTTGGTCAATCAAAAGATTGAACTGCTTATTGAAGGAAGGTTTCGGGCTTTGGTCAAAATTCACCTGTCTTTCGGTGTCGCTTTTCGGGACCAGCCATAAATTATCTACAGCATTTAAATCTTGTTGAAAGAGTGCTTTGTTGCAAAAAAGAACTTCGGGGGCTGACCATTGCAACGGACTCTCGAGTTGGGCGTAATACTGAGTTGCTTTTTCAAAGAGACCATTGATTTGATCGAGAATAAAAGCATGATCTTGAACTACCACCAATGCCTCATTGCCCACGTAAGACAAAAAACTTTGGCGCACCACTGCACGCGATTTTTCTCCGACATCAGGAATGATTGAGATTTTGTTTTTCAGGCCGATGGATAATTGTGTCTCAATGTCAAATTCACGGATACTCTCTAGGGTGTCTTCGTAAAACTCTAATCGATAGGGGTGATCGTTACTGAAAGAAAAGACATCTACAATCCCGCCACGCAGTGAAAATTCACCAGGCTCCGTGACGAAATCCACGCGTTTGAACTGAGCCTCAAAAAGCAATTCATTGAGTCCTTCGACATCGAGTTGCGCACCAGTTTTTAACTTGATGGTATTTTGCTTGAGCGTTTTTTTAGTGACCACTTGCTCAAATAAGGCCGTGGGATAAGTCACAATCAGGGCCGGCTTTTTGCGACTGCTCAGATGGGTAAGTACCTCAGAGCGCATCAGCACATTGTTGTTGTCGGGTTCCTCGATTAGATAAGGGCGTCGGTAACTGCCGGGATAAAACAGCACATGTTCTTGATTCAAAAGCCCTTCTAGGTCATTGAGCAAATAGGCTGCAGTTTCTTTGTCGTTCATCACGCAGACCATAGGGCGCTGCTGCTGCAGAAATATCTTTGAAATAATCAGACTTTGGGCTGATCCAACAAGACCAGAAACTCGGGTGAGTTGCTGATTTTCAAGTAGGCGCTGCCTCAATTTTTGCCAAGGCAAAGACTGTTCAAATAATGAGGATATGCGGCTGGGCACCATCGGGCGACAAAGATAATAACTGGGTCATTACGGCAAAACAATCCCACTATTTTTTGGGACGATAAAAAAGATATCTACCCGACAAATTTTATATTTGTAGTCTAAACAAACGCCATGTCATTTACAGATTTATTCGAGAGCGGAGAACACCGCAGTAATTTAGGTCATTTTGCTTCATTAGTCTACTTAGCTGAAAGTCATGCAGGACTTGTTGAGTCTGAACTTGCTCTTTTGCAGCGTTTTGCCCGGAAGCTCGATATTACTGATGATGAGTATCAAGAAATACTCAAAAACCCCAAAGGCTACCCAATTAATCCACCCAGCTCATCTATTAAGCGTTTAGAGCGCTTGCTCGATTTATTCAAAGTGATTTTGGTGGATCATCAAATTGATGCCCACGAACAAGTTTTAATACAGCGCTATGCGATCGGATTGGGCTATAGTGAAGCTGATGCTAAAGCCATAATCAAGCGTTCCATAGAGATTTTCACAGGAGGCCTTGATTTGGAGGACTACCAGTATTTGCTCAATAAGAAATAAGACGCTCTCTAGTAGGAAGTTTTCGACTAAAGCTTTCGTGAGTCTTGAAGTAGTATTCTAGTGATTACAAGTCTTGGGTCTAGAGGTTTGTTTTTTCTTGATAAAGCCCCATAAAGTATTCTGCTTTTTCTACCATGGAGGCACTGCCCCCGATAAAAGGTGTTCTTTGGTGTAATTCCTGGGGCACAATATCCAGAATTCTGCGATAACCATCACTGGCTTTTCCACCGGCCTGCTCGATTAAAAAGGCCATGGGATTACATTCGTAAAGCAGCCTTAGTTTTCCATTAGGATCTTTAGAGGTGTTGGGATAAATGTAAATACCGCCTTTAATCATGTTGCGGTGGACATCCGACACCAGTGATCCTATATAGCGCGAAGTGTATGGCCTGTCTTCCTCTTCTTTTTGACAGTATTTGATATAATCTTTTATGCCCTGAGGAAAGTGCACGTAATTCCCTTCATTGACCGAATAAATTTTACCGGTTTTGGGAAAGCCAAGATTCGGATGGGATAAGTAATAGGTCCCTAAAGCTGGATTCAGTGTAAAGCCGTTTACGCCGTGCCCAGTGGAATAGACAATCATGGTTGAGGTGCCATAGATGATATAGCCTGCGGCTACCTGTCGATTTCCGGGCTGCAGAAAATCCTCGAGAGAGACTGGAGTACCTGCCGGGGTCACTCTTCTGTAAATGGAAAATATAGTCCCTACAGAAACATTGACATCAATATTACTGGACCCGTCTAAGGGGTCGATAAGCACCACATATTTATTTTCATTTTGACCATTACGGCCTTCAATGGTGATAAAGTCCTGTTCTTCTTCACTGGCAATACCACAAACTATTTCGCGATTGATCAGTGTTTTTATAAAGGTTTCATTGGCAAAAACATCGAGTTTCTGCTGATCCTCGCCTTGCACATTGACCTCTCCAGCCTGTCCAATAATATCGACTAATCCGGCTTTGTTAACTTCGTGGTTGACCACTTTAGCAGCCAGGCGTATGGAGTTAATCAAACGGGATAATTCTCCAGATGAATATTGAAATTCACTCTGGTTTTCAATGATGAATTCACCGAGGGTTTTGTTCTTTTGAACGGCCATAATATTTGGTAAGGAAATTGATGTAAATATCGGGAATTTTGACAAATACATCCGATATTTGTTCCACAACTCTGGCTATGAAACCCTTGATTCGTTTTGCTAAAAAAGATGACGCCGCCGCAATTTTGCGTTTGATTCAGGGGTTAGCAGACTTTGAAAAAGCCTCAGAACAAGTCACTATAACTGTCGATGATCTATTGCGTGATGGTTTTGGAACAGTCCCAAAATTCTGGTGTTTTGTTGTCGAGATCCAAGTTGAAGCAGCGACCCAGATCGTGGGGATGGCTCTGTTTTACAATCGATATTCGACTTGGAAAGGACCGACCATACACCTAGAGGATTTAATGGTTCAGGAAGAGTTCCGTGGTCAAGGTGTAGGCACGGCATTGTATCGAGCGGTATTGTCCTTTGCAAAAGAGCGCAAAGTCAGGCGCGTAAATTGGGAGGTGCTGGATTGGAATACGCCAGCCATAGAATTCTATGAGAAGTCTGGGGCAGATGTTTTAAAACAGTGGCATGTTGTATCGATGGACGATAAGGCCCTTGAATCATATTTGGAATCATGAAGGTATATAAATTTGGCGGGGCTTCTGTAAAAGACGCCAAAGGGGTAAAGCAGGTGGTCAATATTTTAAAATTGACCGATAAAGAGCCGCTTGTTGTTGTGGTCTCTGCCATGGGTAAAACCACTAATGCCCTCGAGCAAGTGGTCCACAGTTATCTCAGCAAAGACCCAGATTGTGAGGCCTATATTTCTGAAATTTTTGGCATGCATTTGAGCATTGCTCGAGAGTTATTTAATAAACCAAGCCATGGAGTTTTTGAGGCGATAACTCAATTGCGTCAGGGCCTGAGTGATTTTATTCGCCAAAATAAAGCCACAGAACACGCCTTTGTATATGATCAAATCGTGAGTTATGGAGAGTTGCTCTCGACAACAATAGTTGCCCATTATTGCGTGGATTCAGGCCTTAACCTCCGTTGGCAGGATGTGCGCCAATGCATAAAGACTGATGCCACCTACCGTGAAGGGGTGGTGGACTGGCCAGCAACCCAAAAGGCCATCAAACAGACCATAAACCACAAGGGTATTACGCTAACACAAGGATTTTTGGGTAGTGAAACCAAACATAATTTTTCCACAACTTTGGGTCGAGAAGGCAGTGATTATACAGCGGCGATTTTTGCCTATTGTCTTAATGCTCTTAGTGTGACCATATGGAAAGATGTTCCGGGGGTACTTAGTGCGGACCCTCGCTTTTTCAAAGACACAGTATTGTTAGAGCACATTTCTTACAGCGAGGCTATTGAATTGGCCTTTTACGGAGCCTCTGTGATTCACCCAAAGACTTTGCAGCCACTGCAGCGTAAAGAAATTCCACTATTTGTAAGACCCTTTAATGATCCAGCTGCCTCAGGGACGCGTGTAGGTCCGGGCCCGGATTTGAAACCACAAGTGGGCTGCATCATCAAAAAAGAGCAGCAGGTTTTAATTCAATTATCTGCTTTGGACTTTAATTTTATGATGGAGGATCATATTGGCGACGTATTTAAGTGGCTTCATTCGTTTCAAATGAAAGTTGAATTGATACAAAATTCCGCAATTAGTTTTTCGGTCTGTGTAGACAATAAATACAATCGGTTGCCAGATTTAGTGACACAACTACAACAGCGTTTTCAGGTCTTAGTACATCCCAAGGTGACACTTTTAACCCTGCGCCACGCGTCATCGAAATTAATCCAGAGTTCAACACAAGGTAGGGATGTATTATTGCGTCAGGAAAGTGGGAACACCCTACAACTTGTACTTCAGGGTGTTGACTAATAGAGACATTGCGTATCTTTACACCTAACCAATCAATAGCAAACGGGGCAGTGGGATTAGTCAATGCAAAGGAAGTAGCCAAAGCCATTCGGGTAGATCACTTGGGGCTGATCGGCACAGCTATGGGCTGGGGGCTCATGCGGCTTTTAAAAATCGCCACCCTCAATAAAATTTATGACCGCAACAAGCATCTTGGGGATTTAGAATTCATCAACCGACTGCTAGAGGAGTTTGAGATCAAATTTGAAATTCCTGAGGACGATTTAAAACGACTTCCTAAATCCGGACCATTCATTACGATCTCTAATCATCCTTTGGGGGGAATAGATGGGATATTACTCCTAAAGTTGCTGCTGGAGCAACGACCACATTTTAAAATCATTGCTAATTTTTTGTTACATCGCATTGAGCCGCTCAAGCCATATGTTATGCCGGTAAATCCCTTTGAGCAGCATAAAAAAGCAGCAGGCAGTGTGGCAGGTTTTAAAAGTGCCCTGAATCACCTTCGCTCAGGTCATGGTCTAGGCATTTTTCCTGCAGGAGAAGTTTCCACCTATCGCGACGGTAAATTACTGGTGGACAAGCCCTGGGAAATTGCCGCCATGAAACTCATAAAAAAGGCTGAAGTTCCTGTGGTACCCATTTATTTTCACGCCCAAAACAGCCCATTGTTTTATAGACTTGCGAGCATCAGTGACACTTTGCGCACGGCCAAATTACCCTCTGAGCTTTTGACTCAAAAGCAGCGTGTGATTCGCGTGCGTATTGGCCGCGCTATCTCCGTTGAGGACCAAAAAGAACACGAGAGTCTGGAAGCTTTTACAGAGTTTTTACGCAAAAAAACTTATGTACTCTCGAATCCATACCAAAAAAAGCCTTTGCTTGAGCAACTGCCCACGACCATCAAACTGCCTAAGGCTCCGAAATCAATCGCTGGAGCAGTAAAGCCTGAACTGATGGCTCAGGAAGTTGCCCTCTTGCGACAAGGCAGCAGTAGATTGCTTGAGAGTAAAAATTACGAAGTGTATTTAGCGGCCCCACAGCAAATCCCTAACGTACTCAAGGAAATTGGGCGATTGAGAGAAATCACCTTCCGCGAGGTTGGTGAAGGGACAAATAATGCTACTGATCTAGACCCATTTGACGCTTATTATCAGCATTTGTTCCTGTGGGATAATGAAGCCCATCAAATCGCTGGTGCGTATCGCATGGGCTTGGGTCAGGACATTTTTAAACGTTATGGCATCAATGGTTTTTACTTGCAAAAACTCTTTAGGTTTGAGCCTGAGCTCCATGATTTTATGGCACAATCCATCGAGATGGGGCGTGCGTTTGTGGTAAAAAGTTATCAACAACGCCCCATGCCCTTATTTTTACTTTGGAAGGGGATTGTCCACACCACACTGCGCTTTCCAAATCACAAATACTTAATCGGCGGGGTAAGTATTTCGAATAAATTCTCAGAATTTAGCAAGAGTTTGATGATTGAGTTCATGAGATCGAATTACTACGATCCTTATTTAGCGCAATACGTCAAGCCCAAAAAAGAGTACAAAGTCAAACTCAAGGATGGGGACAAAGATTTCATTTTTGACGCTACTGAGGCAGACCTCAATAAGTTTGATAAGATCATTGATGAGGTAGAACCCGGCAGTTTGCGTCTTCCGGTATTGCTTAAAAAATACATCAAGCAAAATGCAAAAGTTGTGGCCTTTAATGTGGACCCTTTATTTAACAATGCTATCGATGGTCTGATGTATATCAGGATTGCAGATTTACCCGAAAGTACCGTAAAGCCTGTTATGGAAGAATTTCAAGCAGAGCTCGAACGCAGGTATCAAGAGACTTCTGAGGACGAATAGCTTATTTACGTCCTTTTTTGAATTGGGTCTCGTAACGGCTAACCCAATCAAAGGGCATCATCTTTTGGCACAATAGTCCAATGAGCTCCAGCGGCATTAGATCTGGTTTTTTAAACCGAATACAGCTTTTACCCATATCGAGCTTTGTTTGACAGTATTTTGGATACTCCTTTTGAAACCAACCTAATAAATCTGGATCAGCGTAAATGCCCATATGGTAGAGGGCAATAAAATTTTTCTGGTTAGCTATATTGATAAATGGCAAAGGCAATTCTGGGCTACAATGATAGCCCGGTGGATATGTTTCATGAGGCACGACATAACCAATCATACCATAACTAATGACCTCTTTAAAGCCATTGGGCAAGTTTTTTAGCACAGTCTGACGCAATGCCTCAAAGGCCTTTTTGCGCTCGAACGGAAGCTGGGCGATATACTCATCTGGGGTGTTAATACTGTTTGCCATGATGACTTAATTTAGCGGGAAATGATTCTGGATCTTTGCCACAATGACCCGGGCTAATTTTTCTTTACTTTGATGGGTCCAGCCGGCGATATGCGGAGACAAAATAACATTGTCTTTATCCAAAAGCGCCTTAAGAGCCTGCGGAGGGTCCTGGCTGAGTAAGTTTTCAAAGGAGCTGTGTTCGTATTCAAGTACATCGAGTCCAGCACCAAGAACCTTGCCTGTGTTAAGGGCCTGAACTAAATCTGCTGTGACTACCGATCGGCCTCTTGCAGTATTGATCAGATAAATATTATGGGAGAAGCTATTGATAAAGGCTGTATTGACCATAGATTCTGTCTCAGGTGTCAAAGGCGTGTGTAAACTCACCACTTGTGCTTGGGCAAAAAATTCTTCCAAAGACACTTGACGTGCATTTTCATCGCCAACACCGGGCTCAATGTCGTAACAAATTACCTGGCAATCAAATCCGCGCAAGGTTTTGGCAAAGGCTTTACCCATGTGGCCATATCCAATGATGCCTACAGTTTGACCTGAGAGCTCATGGCCGCGGTTGGCTTCGCGCTGCCAAAATCCTTGACGCAACGCTCGATCAGCACGATTGAGATTATTGAGTAAGCTCAGCAAAAGCCCCAAAGCGTGTTCGCCAACCGCGGTGCTGTTGCCCTCTGGAGCACTGATGAGTTGCACCCCTTTTTCCGCGGCACAGTCGATGTCTATAGCGTCGAGTCCTGCCCCAACGCGGGCGATAAATTTGAGGTTTTTTGCTGTGTCTAGGAATGCGCGATCGATGAGAATTCTACTGCGAATCACCACGCCATCACAATCTCCAACAATGGACAAAATCTGCTTTCGGTCCAGTGTATACCCCTGAATATTTTCATATCCCAGCAGCTGTAGTTCCGACCACAATACAGGATGATTTTGATCAATATGAAGGATTTTCATGGAGTCTTAGTTAAAAGCCTAAGATGATTTTTGCAATCAAAAAGTAGATCAGAATGCCGAACACATCATTACTGGTAGTGATAAAAGGGCCGGTGGCTACTGCGGGGTCAATGCCTTTTTTATCGAGCAACATGGGCACAAATGTCCCGACTAATGCGGCGATTAAAATAACCACAATTACAGCAATACCAATACTGATCGACTCAAGATAAGTCGTTTCAAAAAACAAGTGGCTAAATATCAAAACAATCAACGCAATGCTCAAACCGTTTATCAAAGCTAAAGCAGTTTCCTTGAGCAGGCGTGCTGCGATATTGCCCTTGAGGGTATCATTGGCCAAACCTTGCACCACAATAGCGCTGGATTGCACCCCGACATTACCTGCTGTGGCTTGAATAAGGGGTACAAATAAAAATAGGTTAGGAAAATCATTCAAAATGGTCCCGAATCCATCGATGATACTGGCCGCTCCAATGCCGCCAAACATACCAATGAGCAACCATGGCAGGCGCGCTTTAGTGAGTTTACCCAGGCTGTCATCTGCTTCCACATCACCACTGATCCCCGCTGCCATTTGATAATCTTTTTCAGCCTCTTCGCGAATAAAATCTACGATATCATCTATAGTGACACGCCCCAATAATACGCCTGCATTATTGACTACTGGAATAGCCTCGAGGTCGTATTTCTGCATGATGCGGGCGACTTCTTCTCCTTCTGTAGTGTCGGTGACATAATCCACCTTAGGTATGTAAATGTCTGCAATACGCGCTCGCTCGGGTGCAGTTAAAAGGTCTTTCAAAGAAAGACGGCCTTTGAGGACTCCATCTTTGTCGACCACATAAATTGAATGGACACGCGTTACGTTTTTGGCTTGTCGTCGCATTTCACGAATACATCCTGCGGTGGTCCATGTGTCTTTGACTTTAACTAATTCCTTTGCCATGAGTCCCCCTGCTGTATCCTCATCATATTTCAAAAGCTCGACAATATCCGCGGCGTGCTCCTCGTCTTCAATACGGTCGATTACCTTGCGCTGTATGGCAATATCGAGTTCCGATACGACGTCGGCCGCATCATCGGTATCCATTTCTTCGAGCTCACGGGCAATTTCATTTGGGGAAAGACGATCGAGAATTTTTTCACGAACATCGTCATCTAATTCCATCAGGGCCTCGGAGGTCACATCGCTTTCGAGCGATTTAACCAAATAAGTCGCATGATCTATTTCTAGAGCATCCAGTACCTCAGCAAGATCGGCGAAGTGAAATCCCCCCATGAGATCACGTATGGCCTTGCGCTTTTTTTGCGCCACCAACTGCTCGACGTTCTCTAAGAATTCAGGAGTGAGTTGAAATGCCATCGCTTTCCATTTTTTGGGTGAGCGTAATGAATTCCGCAACAGATAATTGTTCCGGACGCATGGCAAAGATACTATCTTCTTTCAGTTTTTGAGAGATATTGAAGATTTTTAAACTGTTGCGCAAGGTTTTGCGTCGCTGTTGAAAACTGGTTTTCACTACTTTAAAAAACAAGTCCTCGTCACAAGCCAGCTCGATTACCTCATGTCGTTTTAAGCGCAATACCCCGGAATCCACTTTTGGCGGTGGATGAAAAACCCCAGGAGGCACGGTAAAATGATATTTTGCCTGGTAAAAGGCTTGAGTCAATACAGAAAGGATGCCATAAGTTTTACTGCCTGGAGTTGCGCAAATCCGCTGGGCGACTTCCTTTTGAAACATCCCACAGAATTCAGGTATTTGATGGCGCCATTCAAGGGTTTTAAAAACAATTTGCGAAGAAATATTATAGGGAAAATTGCCCACTATTGCGAATTGTTGCTGACCAAAAAGTACGTTAAAATCCTCTTTCAGGACATCTCCATAGCGCACCTTTAGTTTATCCTGAGGGTAATATTGGTTGAGATAATCGATAGATTCTTGATCTAAATCTAGAGCAGTGAGTTCCCAAGGCTGGTCGATTAAGTATTGGGTCAAAACACCAGTGCCTGCCCCAATTTCTAGGAGTTGGCTGTAGCCCTCACCGCTGAGAAGGCCTGCGATACGCTGAGCAATGCTGAGGTCCTTTAAAAAATGTTGGCCGAGATGTTTTTTTGGAGCTACACTCATAAGAATTCTTGGATCACATCGAGTTCTGTGCGAAAGGCAATAAATTTTCCGGCAAACGGGGCGCTTTGTGCCCGCATGTTTAGAGCGTCCTGGGTGTAGTAATCTTGAAGCACTTCTTTGCTTGAGCAGCGGTACTGGACCGAATATGTGGGGCCACCTAGGTCTTGATCGGTGATTACTTTGGTCATAAGCGCACTTATAAATTTACCGGTTTTGAGCATATCCGGTATGTGTCCTTGTTGCATCCAGTTTAGCCATTGGGCCTCAATTTCAGGCTCTAGGGTAATGGTGACATTATAAATATACATAGGCGGTGGTGCTTTGAGTAGCGCTAGTTGATTTGATCTCCGCGCAAGATTCTGTACTGTTTTTGTGCTGCAATAAAATAAATACTGTCGGCATGATTAAAAATGATGCTCTCGAGATACGTTTTGGCTTCCTGTGGACTGTTAAAATCTGACATCATGAGCTCAGCCAAAGCAAAAAGCGCATCATCTACATAAACACAATCCGGGTGATCGCTGATCAGTATTTCCCATTGTTCTCGCGCTAAATGGGGTTCTTGAATCAAGAGATAAAGCTGTCCTAAATTATGGAGTACATCATCGGCCAGTCGATCAGTTTGTTCCCCACTTTGGAGGTCTTTGAGTGCCGCTATAGCTTGGGTGTATTTTTTCTGATGCATCAGCAATTGGGCTGAGGCGAACTTTTTTAAGGCGGTTTGCGTAGAGTCTTCCAAAGTGTTTTCGTTGATCAAAACATGGAGGGCAATGGCATCGTTAGCCATTTTTTGAGTGGTGGAAGACTTCAATACTTTTAGTTGCGTTTGTGCCCACTGGAAATCGCCGCGAAAATAGCTGGTCTGGGCCTCTTTAAATTTAGCTTCTTGCGCCAGGTCATCATCTTTAAGGACGCTTTGCACCAGAGCGTAATTCACCAAAGCATCGTTATAAAGTCCGTTAAAGACCAAAATATCTCCCAAAAGTAAACGCAAGCGCCCCTCTGCGTATGATTGCCGAGCCTGTTCTGCGGCTTGATTCAACAGGCTAATAGCCTTTTGGGATTGCTCTTGATGAAAAGCCAAAAAATCGGCATAGTCTAAAGTCAGTTGGGTTTGGTCAAAGGCATTAAACTCTTGCATGAGACGGGTATAATCTTGATCTATTTCTACATCGGGTCTTTGATTGAGTTCTCGGTCCAAACGCAGTATTTCTATATGTGCCGAAAGGCGTTCGCGTGGGTCCAAGGCTTGAGTTAGGACATAGTCAAAAATTGTTTTGGCTGTGGTGTGCTCTTGATCGTTTAAGGCGGCGTAACCTAATTGTTTGACACCTTCTAAATCACCACCACTGCGCATGAAAATGGCCTTCTCCTGAATAAAAGCCTTGCCGTATTCTTTTTGTTGGGCAAACAACCAACTCAAAAGGCTGTTGTATAGAGGTTCTGGGCGCTCGGCCAAACGCTTCAGCAGTGCAGTTTTCAAGAGCATATTGCCTTGATTTTGGGGATCCTCGGTGATGTAGGTCTCCAAATAGCGCTGTATGCTAGGAATGAATCTGGGCGTGGATTCCATCAAGGTGAGATAGGTCTCAAACATTGCTTCTAAATCACCAAGTTCGCCATAAACTCTTGCGAGTTGGAGGTTGTAATCTTTATCAGGATGTTGCTGCATTGCGCCTTGATAAAGGGTTTTGGCAGGTTCTAAAAGGCTTAAATCCGTCAGGGCTTTGCCAATAGATATGGTATAATTGGGCTGCTCAATGGCATAGGCCAAAGCTTTGTCTATATAAACCTGTGCGGAGTCTGCTTGGCGTTGAATATTGAAGTTATTGGCTAAGGCTATGTAATACAAAGGATAGATCCGCGGCTCACGGAGCCGCGCCTTGAGCAAATTTTCTGCCGGAGCAAACATGCTGAGTTGCTGGTAGGTATTGACCAAACCTAAAACGAATTTGGGTTGTCGGGGTTGCTCCTCCACAAGTCGTTGATATAGAGTCAACGCTTTTTCATAATCCCCCTGTTCAAAGTAATTTTCAGCTAAATAATCCTTTTGTGCCCAAATTGGAGCACAAAAAAAACCAATTGCCAAAATGAAAACCCACAATCTCATGCATTAAAGATACCACATGTCAATAGATGAGCAGAGATTCGGTCAAAAAATCATGATTTACCTGGGGCCGGAATCATGTCAAAGCCACAATAAGGCACTAATACCTCTGGGATTTTTATGCCCTCAGGGGTTTGACAATTTTCCAGAATACCGGCCATGACGCGGGGCAATGCCAGCGCACTGCCATTTAAAGTGTGGGCCAGTTTATTGTTGCCATCGGCATCCTTAAAGCGCAATTTGAGACGATTGGCTTGGAAAGTCTCGAAATTAGATACTGAAGAGATTTCTAACCAACGGTCTTGAGCGGTGGAAAACACCTCAAAGTCATAAGTCAAGGCTGAGGTAAATCCAAGATCTCCCCCGCATAAGCGCAAAATGCGATAGGGCAATTGCAATTCGCGTAGGATTTCTTGAACATGTGCGACCATCTGATCAAGGGCCTCATAACTATTGTCTGGGTGCTCTATGCGCACGATTTCAACCTTATCAAATTGATGCAGTCGATTGAGTCCACGCACATGAGCGCCATAACTACCGGCCTCTCTTCTAAAGCAAGGGGTATACCCCGTACAACACACAGGAAGTTCGCTGTGATTCAGCAATTCATCGCGGAATAAATTAGTTACTGGGACTTCTGCAGTTGGGATTAAATAAAGATTGTCACCAGTAACGTGGTACATCTGACCTTCTTTGTCTGGTAGCTGTCCGGTGCCAAAGCCTGAGGCTTCATTGACTAGGTGAGGCACTTGATATTCTGTATAGCCTGCTTGGGTGTTTTTGTCTAAAAAATAGGTAATCAAGGCGCGCTGTAGGCGTGCGCCATAACCTTTATAAACAGGGAATCCCGCCCCTGTGATTTTTACACCGAGTTCAAAATCAATTATATCGTATGCTTTAGCTAGTTCCCAGTGGGGTTGTGCCTGATCGTGAAGTTCAGGAATCGCACCTTCTTTTAAAACAACCTCATTATCTTCTTCACTGCTTCCTGAAGGAACCAAGGCATTAGGAAGATTAGGAATTGTCCATAAAACTTCTTGTAAGGCCTGTGCAGATTCCGTGAGTTGTTCTTGTAAGGTTTTGGCTTGGGCTTTAAGCTGAGAGGTTTTTTCCTTTAATAGATTTGCTTTTTGGGGCTCCCCTTTTTGGAAGAGCTGTCCTATTTCTTTGGAAAATATATTGGATTGTGATAAAGTCTCATCTAATTGTGCTTGGGTTGCACGTCTTAGCTCGTCCAATTTTAGGACGCGCTCAAAAACTTCGCGGGCATCAAAACCTCTTTTGGCCAGGGCTTCTAAGGATTGATCGTACTGCTCTCGAATCTGTGATACTTGTAACATTGTGGCTGTATTTAGCGAGTCAAATTTAGCGAAAATTAGGTGCTTTTGCCGCCCTGGGCGCATTCTTTGTCAGAATTTGCTCAAAATGGGCTCGGAAGTATCCAGCTGTGGTGCCGCCAAGGATCCCAAGGTTCCTCAGCAAGATTGACATCGGGATCAATAAAGGGGGCGTACTCTCTTCCGTTGATGCTCACTCTACTGCGCACATAAACGGCTACTTCGCGGCCTTCGGCCGCTTCGATTGCTTTGATTTTTTGCGCCATTTGCCAAATAAAATCTGGGTGTGCGGATAGCATTTTAAGTTGTTTTTGGGTGACGAGTTCACGCAAGGGATAGACAGATTTGACTCCAGTTCCAGGCTCCATAATATAAAAGCTCGTGATGCCTTTACGGGCGCGTAACATCATGCGCCAACTCATGCGGTGGCCTTCCTCAGTCCAAAGCACTGAGTCTTGGATCAGGTTGTGGCGCAGAGGAAGCAGAATTTGTACTACAAGGTAGCATATAATCAGCGCTGGGATCCAGTGTTTTTCGCAACTCGGCTTAGCTGTGGGACCGCTTAATTGAGAAGATTTTACAGAATTCAAATCTTTTTCAAGATCTGCGCGGTTTTCGAGATCTAGGCGGTTCTTTATAACTGTGCTTTTTTCAGGAACTACTCGGTTTTCAGCATCTACTCCATTTTCAGAATGTAATCTGTCTTCAAATCGATTGATGACCCAGCTAAAATTTTTTCTTAGCACCTCTGGAGCGAAAAACAAAAAGGCAAAAGCAATACTCATATACGGGAAGATTCCAATTTGGAATACTATCGAATTGAATAAATGAAATACGAGGGATAAAATAAATGCAACCATTCTGGTGCGTCGCCATAGAAGTCCTGGAACAATCAATGCGTCAAAAAATATTCCGCCCCAAATCAGGATTTTTTGTAGGATCTGATTTTGGAGCCATGGGCCAATGAATGGATAATCTTTTTTGCCCTCCATAAATAAAGCGATGACACTGCCGTCCAACCAATCAGGATAGAGTTTGGCAAGTGTGGCATATGTAAAGACAATCCAAATTTGACCCACCATTAAAATAAGGACCCAATATGGCATTTGATTACTGCGTTTTTTGGATTTCAACGCGTCCCAAGAAAGGTCTTTGGCTGCAGGTAGAAATACCATAATCCACGAGAGCAAGCACAGCAAATAATAGTGATTATTATAGGCGGATTTTTGCATCAAATAAGAGCCAGTCCAAAGCAGGGCAAACACGATCATACTCATCCTATAGCGAAAACCAAGCATAATCGCAATGCCGCAGAGTCCCATAAGGCCATAATAGAGATACATGCCATAACCAGGCAGGGGTTGCAACCATTCAAAGCCGATAAAAGTAAAGGTAAAGCTCGGTTCGATCAGGACTTCTTTGACCCATCCGGTTAATATCGCCCCAAATGACTCAAGAGTAATGAGTAAGCCAAAAGCAATACGCCAGAGCACAAGCCCGATATTGTCTTTTGATTTAAACCACACTTCCGCTGAATTTTGGTATAAGACTTTGGGCGTGCTCAATGTCTTGAGCTATAGCGGATTTAAGTGCTGCCAAATCGGGAAAAACTTTTTGGTCGCGAATTCTGCTCAGCAAATGAATTTGTAGCGATTGACCGTAGAGGTCTGCGGAAAATCCCATAAAATGTGTCTCCACCCGCTGATCAACCCCGCCCACTGTAGGGTTGGTGCCGATATTGGTTACACCAAAATATTTTTGGCGTTCGAACTCTGCTCTGCTGAGATATACCCCTTGTTTGGGGATTAATTTATAAGGCTGGTCAACGACAAAATTTGCTGTGGGGTAACCCAAAGTGTTACCGAGTGACTGGCCATGAATTATCGTCCCGCTTAATGGATAGGCTCCTCCGAGGTAGGTGTTTGCAGTACCCACATCTCCCGATTCTAAAGCTTTGCGAATTTTGGTTGAACTAATGGCCACAGCATCTTTTTGTTGTGCCGAGATTTCCTCAACCTCGAAGTCGAAAACAGAGCCGTATTCTTTAAGGTCATCGATATTGGCGGTGCGATTACGGCCAAAACGATGATCATAACCAATAATTATTTTTTTTGCCTTGAGTTGATTTACCAGAAGATCACGCACATATTCTACGGCGGTCAGCCTGGAAAATTCCTTGGTAAACGGCTGTACGACGAGATGATCAATCCCTATGGCCTCCAAAAGCTGAATTTTTTCGTCTAATGTGTTGAGCAATTTTAGATCAGTCTGTTTTTGCACCACCATTCTAGGGTGTGGAAAAAATGTAAGCAGTACAGCATTTAAATCACGGGCTTTTGCCTGAGCGACAACTTTTTTCAAAATTGCTCGATGACCCAGATGAACCCCATCAAAAGTGCCGATAGTGATCACGCTGCCTCTATCGGGATTAAACTCATTTGCCTGATTGTGCACCTGCATCTTATGTTCCATTGAAACTATTCATGGTTTGCGCAAGGCCGCTGAGTCCAAAAGCAGGAATGATTTCCATTGATTTTTGAAGTCTTTCGGGCATTAATTGCACCTCTTGATCTGACCATTCTCCCAAAACATAGTCCACTTGTTGTCCTTGGGTATATGCATTGCTAATCCCAAAACGAAATCTTGGATAAACAGTGGTCTGTAGTGTGTTTTGTATGTCTTTTAACCCATTGTGCCCCCCATCACTTCCTTTTGATTTTAATCGTATTGTTCCAAAGGGCAGATTCAGATCGTCGGTAATCACAAGCATTTGGGAGGGCTCTAATTTCTCTTGTCTTAGATGGTATAAAACAGCTTTGCCGCTCAAATTCATGTAACTACTGGGCTTGAGTAACACAAAGGTGCGCCCTTTTATTTTGAATTCAGTACGGTCACCTAATTTGACGGTTTGCCATTGGAGTTGGTGTTGGGCAGCAAAATAATCCAAGATTTGAAAGCCAATATTGTGTCGGGTATGGGCATACTCAACACCAATATTGCCTAAACCCACAATGAGAAATTTTTTCATAGAAAATTGCTTTGCGCCCGAGATACCATAGGAAATCTGAATGTAAAAATAAAAAAAGCATCCCGTTGAGGGATGCTTTTAAATACAATTCTCAATTTAGAGATTAAGACTCAGCTGGTGCTTCTGCGGCTGGCGCTTCTGCTCCCTCTGCTCCTTCTACTGCTGCATCATCTGCTTCCTCTTCATCATCATCAGTATCATCCACTGCAGTACGTGAGGTACGAACTTGACAGATAACGGTGTTATCTGGGTGCATGATTTTGAAGTTTTCTTGAGCGATGGCACCGATGTACATTTTGTGACCAATACGCATCTCAGTAATGTCGGCCTCGATGAAATCAGGAAGATTTGCAGGTAAGGCTTTCACACGAAGTTTGCGGTTCACAATACGTAAGGTTCCTCCATTACGCACCCCACGAGAGTTTCCTGTAAGGCGTACAGGGATTTCCATCGTTACTTCTTTATCATCAAAAATTTGATAGAAGTCAATATGCATGATGCGGTCGGTAACTGGATGAAATTGAATGTCTTGAAGGATACATTCTACTTTAGTCCCATTTTCTAATGCAATTACGACTGTGTGTACTTCTGGAGTATACACTAAGTCTTTAAAAGCAAGGTCATCTGCTGAAAAGTGAATAGGTGCATCTCCTCCGTAAACTACGCAAGGAACCTTTCCAGCATTACGTAAGGCTTTCGTAGATACTTTGCCCACGCTTTCTCTTTCGAGTCCGTTGATTGTAATTGATCTCATTATTACGTTTTTATATAGGCCACAAACAGGACTTTCCTGCTGTGGGGCGGCAAAGGTAAATTTTTATTTTGGTTTTTGCTAAGGTTTAGACTACATAATGAATTTTGAGCTAATAGACTCATTTTCATTCACGCGCACCATAACGTCTGCAAAGAGATCTGCACAGCTCAGCACCTTAATTTTATCGCTTTGTTGGCGTAAAGGAATTGAGTCGGTGACAATGAGCTCTTGCAGTTGTGATTGCTCTAGGCGTTCATAAGCTTTTCCCGAAAGTATTGGGTGTGTACAGATGGCGCGCACACTGAGCGCACCGCGCTCCATCATAACGTCGGCTGCCTTAGTTAAGGTCCCCGCGGTATCGACCATGTCGTCAACCAGAACTACGTTTTTACCCGCGACATCACCGATAAGTTCCATGTGCTCAATTACATTGGCTTTTGCTCTTTGCTTGTAACAGATAACTACGTCACTGGTTAAAGCCTTTGAATAGGCATAGGCTCTTTTTGATCCACCCATGTCGGGAGAGGCAATAGTCAGATTATCTAAATTTAACGACTTTAAATAGGGCAAAAATATGGTCGAGGCAAATAGGTGGTCTACTGGTTTTTCAAAAAAGCCTTGAATTTGATCAGCGTGCAAATCCATAGTGATAATACGGGTGGCTCCAGCAGTTTCTAGCATTTTGGCGACGAGTTTTGCAGCAATGGGGACGCGCGGTTTGTCTTTTCTGTCTTGTCTGGCCCATCCAAAATAAGGGAGTACTGCCGTAATATGTCTTGCCGAGGCTCGTTTTGCAGCATCGAGCATTAAGAGCATCTCCATTAAGTGATCACTATTTGGAAACGTTGAACCAATAATAAATACGCGGCTTCCACGTACTGATTCCTCAAACGAGGGTTGAAATTCCCCATCGCTGTAGGTTGAGGTAATAACATTTCCCAGAGGAATGCCAAATGATTTTGCAATAGATTGAGCTAGTTCTTGACTTTGCTTACAAGCAAAAATTTTAGGTTGTGGTGTTGGTCCGGACATGTTTCTAAGGTAATAGAATACAAATGTAATTCTCTGATTGGCATAACACAAAAATGAGTCATAGAATTACTAACATTTTGAAAATATTGTTTATTTTCGCCGTCCATTTAAGCCTTGGTGGCGGAATTGGTAGACGCGCACGACTCAAACTCGTGTTCTTCGGAGTGTGGGTTCGATTCCCACCCAAGGTACTAACCCCTCAGAGTTTTCTGAGGGGTTTTTTTATCCGCTTGATTATTTAATCGCGGGAGGCAAGCATCATTTTTCTATATTCGTCTGGGGTACAGTTATTTGATTTTTTAAATATTTTAAAAAAGTTCGAAAGACTGTCGAATCCGGATTTTTGTGCTATGTATTCTATTTTGTAATGGCGCTGAGACTTTAAAAGTTCTTGAGCCATTTGGATTCTACTTTGGTTTTTCATTGCCATAAAGGAAGTGTTTTTCATTTTTAGAAAGCTTCGAATATGATATTTGGATTGTCCAATGGCTCGTGCGAAACTGTCAAAATTACTCTGAGGATTGCCAAAAAACTTTTTGTCGACGGAAAGAGAATGGATTTTCTTTTCTATAGCTTGATAGATTTCTTTTGGGAGTTGCTCTTGAGATTGTTTCGCATTGAGAAATGGAGATTCCTTGAGATAACCGCGTCTTAATATTTTTGAATCATACAGTAGTTCGGGATATCGTGCTAATTCTATAAAAAGTATAGTGAATAATATAAAATCGGTAAGTATGGCTAGGTTAATGAGCCAATTTCTGTAGTTGTCGCCATAGGCTACCAATGTTATGTGAATTGAATAAACGAAGATTAAGGAAATTAAAACCCATGAGATACGTTTGAGGACGATCAGGCTTTTCTGAGCAATAGCTGATGTGCCTTCCTCTTTACGGATAAGAATAAGTCCAAAAATCAGGTAACACAAGAAATGTATGCTCCTAAAAAAGTAACCAAATTCCGTGCTGAAAAGTAGATTAAAGCTCATTGTCTTCTGCAATGTTGGATCATTGATGATATTTTGCACAATGATCAGTTTTTCGTCTATTGGGATGATCAGGTACGGGGTAATTGAAATTAATTGTACCACAAAAGGCACGAGGTGTAAGCCGTCTAGCCAATGTATTGGTTTGTTGCCAATGGAATAGCGTATGAACAGAAAATAGCTTGGGCCCGCCAGTAGATATAATGGAGTTGCGTGTACAAAAAGCGCAACGGCGATATATAAAAAACCTTGGTTATTGATGCTTAAATGGGCAATGGCATGTATAACGATAGTCAATAAGGTTAAGTAGAAAAAAGCCAATACCGGTCTTTTTATGTTTTTGAAAAACAGGTATATAAGTAACGTTATGGGAAATATGACCGCTAAGTTCATAATTATGCTTTTTAAAAAAGAAAATACTTTTTTTTAAAAGAATTATACAAATAGACGATTTTTATGACAGCTAAACAAGTTTTCTGTACCTTAATTAAAATTTACGCGATAAAAATGCCCGATTAGGACAAATTAAAACCGCTCAATTCAACCAAAAACTTATGACAACAATTCTATCTTTTTTCAAAAAATCTGCAATCGCGGTATGCATGCTACTTGGAATGGTAACAGCATTTGCGCAAAACATCATTACCGTTCCGTATGTTGACGGATTCATTGGTGTTCAGGGGGCAAATCCCCAAACTGCTCAAAACGTCCAGAACTTTTCAACCTTGGGTGTTGAGGTGGCATATTTTCAGCAAAACAGTTCGGGAGCGATTTTCCAAGTTCAGGGTAATGATATTGTCGGGACCGTAATTTTGGTTTCTTCTGTTACTGGAGAAACTATGGATGTGCCCGGTGCTATTGTTTGGAGAGAGACAACAGGATCGACTATTGAAATTATTGGGTTTATACCTGATCTGGCTAACCCAACAACTAACTTATCTGATATTGGGTTAGCGGCTTATTCGATTGATGCGAATTCCAATTTTGGTTTGCGGCTGAATTCAAGTACTTATCCTATTGTAGACGGGACAAACATTTCCGGTAACGCTGCAACGACAGGGCTGCTTGATGCACTTAATGCTTACCTGGCCGAAGTACAATTAAACGCTCCTGCGGGTCCAGTTACGGCTGATGACTTAACGACGACAAGTACCACGCCAACCATAGGAGGTACTGTAACTTTGGCGGCAGGGGAGACATTTTCGGTCATTGTCGATGGTCAAACATATGATACCTCAAATGGGGTTACAATCGTTGGTAACACCTGGACACTAACTTTGCCGCAGACGGCTCTGGGGACCTATACCGTAACAGCTGTTATTACTAACCCGTCTTTTTACACCTTAACCGATTCCGCAACACTAGTTATCGAAGCATGTACTGTTCCAGAGATTTCCATGACGACTTCGGCAGGAACTTCATCGGCGACCAATGATGGTACTGCCTATTTAGTGGATAGTTCTCTAACTATTTTGCAGCCAGAGGCCATTACTGGTTTGACGGTTTCTGTAGAGAATTTTCAGACCAACGATGTTTTAGCCACAACAGGAACCTTACCTGCCGGGGTGACTTCGTCATTTAATTCAACCACCGGAGTTTTAACTATTACAGGGGCCATGTCTGAAGCTGAAGCTCAGACTATTTTGCGTGGGGTAACCTTTGCAACTACTAGTGGGATACTCACCGACAGAAGTATTTCTTATGCCTTTGGTGCGGTTCAGGCCTTTTCGGGTAATGGGCATTATTATGAATTTATAACTGCATCAGGAATTTCATGGACTGCTGCAAAAACTGCTGCAGAAGGCCTTTCCTATTACGGTCTTCCGGGATACTTAGTTACAGTAACTTCACAAGGTGAGAATGACTTCATTGCGAACAAACTACAAGGTAATGGATGGATGGGTGCTAGTGATGATGCAGTTGAGGGAGATTGGCGCTGGGTGACTGGTCCTGAAGCAGGAACTTTATTCTGGCAAGGCAACGGCGCAGGATCTGCTGTAGGCGGGAATTACAACAATTGGAACTCTGGTGAGCCGAATAATCTGGGAGGAGAGGATTACGCTCATTTTTTAATTAGTGCACAGTGGAATGACTTTCCATTGTCTTTAGGTGCTATACAGGGATATGTTGTAGAATATGGAGGTATTGGGAATGAGAGTTGTGTGCAACTTTCTGCGTCAAAAACGGTTACTGTTTCTGCTTGTACCGACCCAGACGTGCCTACCATCACTGGTGATGTTGTGGGTATTTGTGAAGGATCTACGACCACCCTTACAATTAATGGTAACTTAAATGACGCCACACAGTGGGCAATATACACAGGAAGCTGTGGAGGTACGCTAATCGGTACTACAACCACAGGCACCTTTGATGTAGGTCCTGTAGCTGACACTACCTATTATATTCGTGGAGAAGGTGGATGTGTGACTCCAGGGGCTTGTGCCACAGTAACTGTGACCTTAGACGCGACCACGCCTATTTCGATATCAAACTCAGTTTGTGAGGATGAAGGCTTGCAATGGGTCACTTGGGATAGTGTAAATTCTGGTCAAGCCGATGGTTTGCTCTTTGGGACTGTCAACACGACGATGACCCACTCTGCAAATGGTTTATCGACTACACCGGCGATGTTTAATCATGCGGCTTTCCCAGCTCAGTATAATGTGCCTAACGGGACTACCCTAAGAAACGACTTGGCGGGAGCCTTTACAGTAACTTTAAGTGAGCCAATCACTGATTTACAGGTGGCTTTCTCTAGTATTGGTAACCCATCAACCCCAGTACCGATTAGCTTTTCTCAGCCTTTTGAGGTGATTTGGGCTAATGCGGCCGTAAATGTTACCTCGACTACCTCACTTACCGGTAGTGAAGGGTTCTGTATCATTAAATTCCCTGGCACATTCAGTACCTTAAGCTGGGATTATCTCGCCAGTGAAACTTATATGAATCTTGCTTTTGGGGCCAACAGTTTTAACTGTACTGACTTGAATCTTTGTCAAGGTGATTCTGTGACCCTTACGGCCTCTGGAGGAACAGGGAGTTATGAGTGGAGTCCAAGTGCTGGGCTTTCTGGGACCAATACGGCTTCTGTTGTGGCTAGCCCAACAGTAACTACGACTTATACTGTTATAGATCCTACGAATCCTTGTGTGGATCCACGCACAATTGTCGTTACTGTTGATGATACTGCTCCAACGGCTGTTGGTCAGGATATCACTGTAGAATTGGATGCTTCAGGAAACGCGAGTATCGTCGCTGCAGATGTGGACAATGGTTCGTTCGACGGATGTGCTGTTTCAACCTTGAGCATTGATGTGACAACTTTTGATTGTACAAATCTTGGCGCCAACACCGTCAACCTTACAGCCACTGACTCTAATGGAAATACTGATTCTGTAGCGGTGACCGTAACGATTGAGGATAATATTGCGCCAACTGCTGTTTGTCAGGACATCACCATTGCTTTGGATGCTACGGGTAATGCTACAATAACTGGAGCTGACCTTGATAACGGCTCTACCGATAACTGCGGTGTCAGTAGTTTTACAGCAAGCACTACATCCTTTACTTCGGCTGATATTGGCACGAACTCAGTAACCCTGACAGTGACCGATTCAAGTGGCAACACCGCAGTGTGTACAGCCATTGTTACTGTGGAGGACAATATTCCGCCAACTGCGGTTTGTCAAAACTTTACGGTTGCTTTAGACGCAACAGGTAATGCTACCATACTGGCGTCAGATATTGACAATGGTTCTACAGATAATGTAGGGGTTACTTCTTTAAGTTTAGATGTAGCGTCATTTAGTTGTGCTGACTTAGGCAACAATACAGTGACGTTGACTGTCGGTGATGCTGCTGGAAATGAAAGTACCTGTACCGCTACGGTAACAGTAGAGGATAATACAAATCCAACAGTTGTGACCCAAAACATTACCGTTGATCTTGATGCTACAGGTAACGTTTCTATTATTCCTGCAGATGTCGATAATGGAACTGCAGACAATTGTTCTGTGACTTCACTGACCTTAGACATTACCTCATTTGACTGTAATGATGTGGGTAATAATACGGTCACATTGACTGCAGTAGATCAGAGCGGTAATTCTGCTTCTGCCACTGCTACGGTAACGGTTCAAGACAATATTGACCCGACAGTTGTGACTCAGGACATCACGGTTAACCTTGATGGAATGGGCATGGCTACCATTGTGCCAGCAGATATCGATAATGGTTCTACAGACAACTGTACCATTGATACTTATAGTTTAGACATTGACAGCTTTGACTGTGATGATGTAGGCCCGAACACAGTGACTTTAACTGTTGTTGATGTTAACGGTAATTCTTCAAACGCCACGGCCGTGGTGACTGTTGTGGACGTCACACCTCCAGTGATTGTTTGTGCTCCTGATGTGGTGACGATTATGGACCCAGGTGTATGTTATGCTGAAGTATTCTTTGCCGACGCGATTGCTCTTGATGAGTGTGGTATTGCCTCGGTGGTTCAGACGGCTGGTCCTGCCAGTGGAAGTTTGTTCACTCAAGGGGTAACGACCATCGAGTATACTGCTACCGATGTAAATGGCAACACAACAGTATGTTCATTTACGGTGACTATTCAAGATACTCAGATCCCAACCATTGCCAGCGCAGACGATATCGCGGTATCAAATGATCTTGGTGTTTGCGGTGCGTTTGTTACAGTGCCGCCACCAACCATTACCGACAACTGTTCTTTGGATCCAGCCCCTGTTGTGGAAGGACCAGTGACACCTCTTTTGGGTGGATTCCAATTGTTGAACACTCCGAGTACCGTAAGTGGATTAAGTAATTCCATCGGCGGGGACATTACCGCAGTAGTGACCTATAACGGTGACTGGAGTTCCACGGTTGAGGACTTTGATCTTCGCGGTCCAGATGGTTCACAAGTGTTCTTTAGAGACAATCAAGGTGTGGACTGCCCAGGAACTGATTTTGCAGATACCTTTACCATTAGCGAGTCTACATGGAACGGATGGATCACCACCTATGGTAGTGATTTAACCTTTACTTTGCTTGCTGATACGGCAGTAAACCCAGGTCTTTGTACAAACAATTTCTACCAGCTTTCCTTTACTCTTGGTAATGGTGCGTCACTGGTAAACGACTATAACGGTACTGCAGATGCCTCTGATGAGTATCCTGTGGGGATCACATTGGTGACCTGGACCTTTACCGATATCGGAGGAAATGTGGTGACTGACACCCAAACCATCACGGTAACCGATGATGAGGCTCCTGAAATGATTTGTATCGGAGAGCCAGGGACCTTTAGCATTACTGAAGACTTTGAAGCAGCAACATTGCCAAACGGATGGACCAATACGGCCCTTCGTGGTAACGATCTGTGGACGTTCGGCAGCCCGTTTTATGTTGGTGCTCTCGGCCAGGCCTTCCCTACAAACGCTGCTGTGTTTGATGATGATGCTGCTGGTCCAGGAACGGACAATGCTGTGGAGCTTGCCTCACCCATATACAACATGAGTGGTGCCGCCTCAGCGACGCTTTCTTTTGACTATGCTTATAATTACCTAAGCCCAAATGAGTTTTTCTCAGTAGAGGTATATGATGGGACCCAGTGGGTGGAAATCTTGAGACTATTAGAGGATCACGCCCCAACAAACACAGGAGCATT
>OMJU01000038.1 GCA_900299425.1 Candidatus Rokuibacteriota bacterium | reverse complement strand
CCCCATAATAAAATCGTAGGAGCTGGTGTGAGGAACCACAATGATCACACATTTCTTAATGCTGCGATCGATGGCTCCTTTGAGCTCCCATCCCATTATTTTATTAAAAATTAATTTGGCAAAAAAACGCATGTATCAATTACATTTTGGCATAGAGCGCCTTGAGTTTCTCGGCATTAATTTCAGACTCCCAATCAGGTCCTAACGCATTCTCCCATAAGGGAACTAAGCTCAAAGCGATTTTGACCATGGTGTCCATTTGATTTTCGGTGAGGTCCTTACAAATACCTTGCGGAAGCTCTATACCATGGGCCTTTTTCATATCTTTAAATAAGGCCACATCAAACGGATAATAATCCTGCAAATGATCAAAAACAAGACAGTTTCCGATACCGTGTTTGACCCCTAAAACGTAGGATAAGCCGTAACTCATAGCGTGGGCAACCCCTACTTGAGAATAAGCAATACTCATCCCACCATGCCAGGAAGCCATCATGAGTTTTTCACGGGCGCTTTGATCGTCAAGTCCAGCATTTAAGAAGATCTCCTTACACAAATCGTAAGCCTTTTCCCCATAACTTTTACTGAACTCATTTAAAAAGGTGCCATTGAGCGACTCCACACAATGGATAAAACAATCCATACCTGTATAGAACCATTGATCTTTTGGGACCCCTTTTGTGAGATCAGGGTCTAACACCACTTGATCAAAAGGTGTAAAATCACTATTAATCCCTAGTTTTTTCTCAGGGCCAGTGAGCACGGTAGTCCTCGAGACTTCAGCACCGGTACCGGAAATAGTGGGAATTCCCACGTGATATACCGCTTTGTTTTTTACTAAATCCCAGCCCTGGTATTCACTGGCTTGTCCTTTATTGGTCAACATGATCGCCACGGCTTTGGCTAAATCCAAAATAGACCCACCCCCTATGCCAATGATGCCCGAGGGACGATAAGAAAATTCAGTTTTGATACTCTTTACCAATACATCGACCTGCTCAGTTTTTGGCTCCTCGTAAGATGAGATAAATATGAGTTTATCATTAAATCGCAAAGGGATGCGCTGAATCAGTGCTTGATCATTTTGGAATACATCATCGACCAAATAGATAAATGGTGCCTTTTCCTTGCGCTGTGGCCCTAAAATCGTGGCCAACTGCTCAAAACAACCATTTCCGTATACCACCTTGGGGACCATGGGGAAGTTGCGGTATTTATTGTTGATGGGCAAACGCTTTTCTTCCTTGAGTACTTTATTAGCCCGTACCAAATCCTCTGGGGTGTCGATTTCTATACCCTGAGTATTTGAAATAGCCATTTTAATGCGCTTACCGTATTCTAAAAAGCGAATACATTCGATTTTTTCAGTGGCCTCCAGTATGGTCATGGGCAGGTTGTAAAAATCTAAAAGGGCCTGCTTGCGAAAGGCGTAAATACCCTTGTGCTTGAAATACTGGACTGCGGTGTTTTTATCGCGTGGATACGGAATTGGACTGCGGGAAAAGTACAAAGCGTAATTTTCTTTGTCCACAATGACTTTTACAGCATTTGGGTCGCTGATCTCACGCCAGTCATGAATTTCAGTCATTAAAGAGGCTAAATCAATCTGGTCTGCATCTGCTCCATCGAAAACACTGAGGACCTGAGCTAGACCTTCCTTACTGGTAAAGGGTTCGTCTCCTTGAACATTAACCACAATATCGACATCCATGTCGGCTACCGCTTCAGCTATGCGATCCGTCCCACAATCGTGCTCCTTTTGACTCATAAGGGCCTGCCCGCCATGCCATTCGATTTCTTTAAAAATAACATCGCTATCGGTAACCACATAAACCGCGTCAAACAATCCAGTGGCCTTGGCCGCTTCGTATGTCCTAACAATCACAGGCTTTCCGCCTAGGTCTTGCATTAATTTTCCAGGAAATCTAGAGGCGCCGTAACGCGCAGGAATCATGGCAATAATTTTCAATGGTCGTTGATTTTTAGGGGTCAAAAATAATAAGATTAATGAATTAAACAGCCTTAACTAATCTCAAGATACAAAAATGCTATTTGGGTTGGTTTAGTCTTCAAAATATTCCTTGGAAAAGCCGAGTAAATAAAGCTCGTTTTTTGCGCGTGTCATGGCTGTATAGAGCCAGCGCAAGTACTCCTTACTGACCCCTTCTTTCAGATAGGGCTGTTCTACAAAAACCCGATCCCACTGACCCCCTTGAGATTTATGACAGGTAATGGCATAGCTGTACTTAACTTGCAGGGCGTTAAAATAGGGGTCGTTTTTTATGGCCAAAAACTTCTTGTAATTTGCAGTGATCTCCTGATAATCCTCCCGCACTGCTTGATATAGGGTGTTCGATTGTTCATAGGTCAAACTCGAGGCCTCACTGCTAATGGTGTCCAAAATCAGAACGGTATTAAAGGGCGGTTGACTAGGATAATCGAGCATGCGCACGCGTACTTTGGCAAATTCAAAGCCATGAATGGAGACAAATTCAAAAATCTCCAAGACTTCGATAACATCTCCATTGGCAATAAAGCCAGCAGAATCGGCAGGTTTCAGCCAAAAATAGTTGTTCTTGACCACCATAAGCACATCGCCCACACAAAGGCCCTCATCGCGAAATAAAATGCGTTGACGGATCTGTTGATTGTACAGATTGGCGCGCTTGTTAGAGCGAACGATTACTATCGCCTGATCAATATTATCTTTGGAAAAGGCGCCCTCTAAAGCTTCCAAAACTTCCTGCCCACCAAACGGACGAATCACTTCGTCTTGACGGCCTAAATCAAATTGCAATTGCTCTGGAGTGTCCTGTTGAATCCACTGACGGATCTGAGTAGCATTTGAAACAATATCTCCAGATTCTCTTTGACGCACAACTTCAGTCAGCGCAGTCTGAATCACCGATTTGTGAAATTGTATACGCAGGACATCAGGATCCAAAGCAGGACTGATATCCAGGTGAACTGGCGGTAACTGAGCCAGATCTCCCACAAACATCAGTTGACATCCTGGCCCGCTGTACACGTAAGTCATCAAATCATCAAGCAAGGACTGACCTTCAAAAACTTTACTATCCGTATTTGTGTCGGGAACCATAGAGGCCTCATCAACAATAAATAAAGTGTTGCGATGCTTATTGGGCTGCAATGTAAACTTAATACCCCCGCCTTTTTGACTGCGAGGCACATATATTTTTCTGTGTATGGTAAATGCCTCTCGCTTACTGTACTGACTGATGACTTTGGCCGCACGACCGGTAGGCGCCATAAGCACACTAGAGCGCTTAAACTGATCTAATGTTTGAACCAATCCAGCGATAAGGGTACTCTTTCCAGTCCCGGCATACCCGGTAAGTAAAAATACTGAGCCGGGGTCCCGTCGCGTGCAAAATTCAGATAGCGACAAAATTGCCTGCTGTTGCCCTGGGGTTGGCGTATGTACCAACGCCTTTTTTAGGGCTTTTTCGAATTCTGTAACGGTCATTAAAACAAGGGAAAACTCAGGTCAAATATAGCTAGGTTTTTTCCCAAATTCCTTTTATGATTGAAAAAATATTGTAGATTTGCCTTGGTAGTAAAGACCCTTTTTTCAACTTAAAACAGATCAATGAAACTCGGAATTAAACTCGTACTTTGGATTCTAATTATCTTCTTGGGTTACAAACTTTACAATTCAATTATTGGCCCAGTACATTTTAACCAAACCAAAGAAAAAAGATACATTGCGGTTATCGCAAAATTAAAAGACATCAAGGCTGGTCAATTAGCCTACCAAGAACTCAACGGTAAGTTCACAGCTAGTTTTGACAGCCTAGTTCAATTCCTTGATACTGCTAAATTTGCCATTACTGCGCGTCGCGACACCAGTTATGCTGATGTGGCCCGTAACCGCGCTTTTGGACTTGATCCTCAAAAAGGTGGATATTACATCGAGGATGTCATTATCGACACCCTGTCCTTTGCTTCTATCAAAGATTCTATTTATCCAGGTTCTCAGCGTTATACCACAATGATGAACATTCCTGATACTGATCAAAAGTTTGAGTTACGTGCAGGAAGTATCGATAAAAATGGAACCATCTATCAAGTTTTCGAAGCCCGCGCTTCAAAAGATGTGATCCTCGCAGGACTTGATGCTGATCTAATCTCTCAAGAAAAGCAAGTGAATTCAGTAGATGGCGTGAATGGACCCTATGTAAAAGTGGGCTCTATGGACGAGGTGAATACCAGTGGAAACTGGCCAAAACTTTATGACACAGTCAAAGACAAATAATACTGTCACAAAAAATAAAAGTTGGTCCGTTCAAGTTTCTTTGACCGGACTTTCTTTTTTGGGCCCAGGTCAACCACATGAGGCTCCTTATGTCAATGAGCAATTTCCAGTAGCTACAACAGCTGAAGGCCTGACCCAATACCTAGATCAATTTTGGGGCAGACAACGTGAAACACTTAGCATAGAAAGCAGTCAATCGATTCGTTTGATCCATCAGTCTTCCTGGTATACCGTCGTTCCTAAAGCGTTATTTGACCCAGCACGCGGTTTGGATTATCTCAAATTCAATACCCGACTTCTAGACAATGACCTAGTGGCCCACGACCTG
>OMJU01000037.1 GCA_900299425.1 Candidatus Rokuibacteriota bacterium | reverse complement strand
GTTGTGCCGCTTCCTTATATCCTTTGAGCATCTCAGAATAACTTCGAGACACGTGTAATTCCGGGGCATTGCGGCCATTTAAGGTCAATTCCAGTTCGCCGTCATCGATACGTATGGAAAAATCAGGAACCACCGTCTCAATCAAACGATTTTGACCTGAATAAGTGCTGCCCGGCTTAGGATTCAACAGCGCTATTTCATGTATTGCATCTTTGAGTTCTTCTTCATCCCAGCCGAGGCGCTGTATGAGTTTATCAAAGTGTTTTTTAGAAAAGGCATCAAAGTGTTCTTGAATCATCAACAGAGCCTTTTGTCCTGCTGCAGAAGCCGTTTTACGCTCGAGTTGAAGTGCCAGACATTCTTGCAAGTTTCGGGCGCCAACCCCTGGGGGATCCAATTCTTGAACGACCTGTAAAACGTCCATTAGTGCGCTTGGGTCAGTATAAATGTTTTGGGTAAAGGCCAAATCATCGACTAGATCCTCAATGCTTCTTCTGAGATAACCACTGTCATCCAGAGAGCCAATGAGGAAAAGCGCCATTTGCATTTCCTGTTCAGAGAGTTGATAGGTGTTCAGCTGTTCTGTTAAGAATTGATAAAATGAGGTGCCAGAGGCGTAAGGGGTTTCCCGTTCTTGATCATCTGCACTGTAGTTATTGGCACTTAATTTATAACTAGGAATTTCGTCGTCACTGAGATAATTATCGACATTGATGTCGGTTTCTATGACTTCGGTACCCTCTTGATCATAAGCATCAAAACCATCATCTTGAAAATCATCTGATTCCGATTGTTCTTTGCCCCCCTCAAGGGCCGGATTTTCTTCGAGTTCTTGGGCAACGCGCTGCTCAAAAGCTTGGGTCGGCAACTGAATCAACTTCATGAGCTGAATCTGCTGAGGAGAGAGCTTTTGTGAGAGTTTTAATTGAAATTGCTGTTTGAGCATATCTCTTTGGCATTACCTAAAGTTAATAAAAATCCGTTTGGCTTGCGCCGATGCTTTGAGTATAGCCAATTTCGTGCCAATTCTAGAAATGGGCGTTTCCGGGAGTGCGCGGGTAAGGAATCACATCGCGAATATTTCCCATGCCGGTTACAAATTGAACCAAACGCTCAAATCCCAGCCCGAATCCACTATGCACACAGCTGCCAAATTTACGCAGGTCTAAATACCAGTATAGCTCTTCAGGGTCAATGTCCATTGCTAACATTTTTTGCTTGAGCACATCATAGCGTTCTTCTCTTTGCGAACCACCGACGATTTCTCCAATCCCAGGAAATAAAACATCCATAGCACGCACGGTCTTGCCATCATCGTTTAGACGCATATAGAAGGCTTTGATCTTTGCAGGATAATCATAGAGAATCACTGGGCACTCAAAGTGTTTTTCAACCAAGTAACGCTCATGCTCACTCTGCAGGTCAGCCCCCCATTCCTGAATAGGATATTTAAACTTTTTCTTTTTATTGGGCTTAGAATTTTTCAATATATCGATTGCCTCAGTATAGCTCACGCGCATAAAATTATGCTCAAGCACAAACTGAAGTTTCTCTTTCAGGGGCATCGGGCTGCGCTGGTCTTGAGGTTTTGCTTTGTCTTCCTCTAAAAGACGTTTTTCTAAAAAGTCCAAATCATCACCACAATGCTCAAGAGCATAACGCACGACGTATTTAATAAAGTCTTCTGCTAGATCCATATTGTCGTGCAGATCATTAAAGGCCACTTCGGGTTCAATCATCCAGAATTCAGCCAGATGTCGCGAAGTGTTTGAGTTTTCCGCACGGAAGGTAGGTCCAAAAGTATATACTTTCCCCAGCCCCATGGCATAGGTTTCTGCCTCGAGCTGCCCGCTTACAGTGAGATGGGTTTCCTTGCCAAAAAAGTCTTGACTAAAGTCCACTTGTTTTTCCTGGGTTTTTGGCGGTTGTTCGGCCGATAAACTACTCACGCGAAACATCTCTCCCGCACCCTCAGCATCACTGGCGGTGATGATCGGGGTATGCATGTAGTTAAACCCGTTATTTTGAAAATATTGATGCACGGCAAAAGCGAGTTTTGATCTAAGCCGCATAACAGCACCAAAGGTATTCGTACGCACGCGCAGGTGTGCTTGTTCTCTAAGGGTCTCTAAACTGTGTCTTTTTGGACTCAGAATGGTCAGTTTAACCTCCTCTGGATCGGCAATTCCCAAAATATCGATGGTTTGCACTTGAACTTCCACGGCCTGTCCCTGACCTTGGCTCGCCACGAGTGGCCCAGAAATTCGAATAGCAGCACCTACAGTAATTGATTTAAGTAGTTCCTGGTCAAAAGATTCAAAATCCACGACACATTGCAGATTGTGTATGGTCGATCCATCGTTGAGTTGGATAAATCTATTGCTGCGAAATGCGCGTACCCAACCCGAAACGCTTACGGGGTTTACGCTTGGGTCTAGGGCCAAAATCTCTGAAATTACGTGCTCTTGCATGGTATAATCGTTTGTCGCGATAAAGATAAATTATTTCTTTGGTCCGTCCTCGAATTCTTCTTGAGTGAGAGCCTTTACTTCTTCGTCTGTAGTGGTTAAGATTTCCAAAGCTGGTTCCAAAAGAGTTTGTTTGTTAGCGATACTGCGCTCCAGAGAAAGCAGTAATGATGG
>OMJU01000036.1 GCA_900299425.1 Candidatus Rokuibacteriota bacterium | reverse complement strand
TTTGCTGTTCTGATTATTTCAATGATTGCCGGGACCTTAATGTATCTCATAGAAGGAGATGAAAGCGGTTTCACCAGTATTCCTGCGGGAATTTATTGGTGCATTGTTACCTTAACCACAGTTGGGTTTGGCGATATTACTCCAATTACGCCACTTGGGCAATTTATCGCTTCCATTATCATGATCATGGGGTACGGGATTATCGCCGTCCCCACAGGAATTGTAAGTGTAGCCTATGCAAAAACATCAATTCCTGAACCTGAATTAAACACTCAATCCTGTCCTAGTTGCAGCGCTGATGGACAAAAAGAATCAGCGCGTTATTGCTGGAATTGTGGTTATAAACTTGATTAAGGAAAGTGCGCATCTAAAACAAATGGAAAAAACGCACCAGATAATCGTCATTGTAGGACCTACCGCTATTGGAAAAACTAAATTATCCATAGATCTAGCACAACACTGGGGATGCAATATAATTTCAGCTGATTCGCGGCAATTTTATAAGGAGATGGCTATTGGCACTGCCGTGCCGAGCGCAGAAGAATTGAGTGCAGCACCACACCATTTGATACAACATAAAAGTATTCACAACAATTACACGGTTGGTGATTTTGAACGTGAGGCTTTAGACTTGATTGAAGAATTTTCAAAAACGCACAGTAAAACTATAGTTGTCGGAGGGTCGGGTTTGTATGTCAATGCTCTTTTATACGGTTTGGATGAGTTTCCACAGGTCCCTGAGCACATAAGGAGTAAAATAAATCTTGAGTTTGATAAAAACGGTATAGGTTGGCTTCAAGAGGCCTTAAAAAAAGTGGACCCAGCGTATTACAATCAAGTAGATAATATGAATCCTCAGAGAATGATACGCGCATTGGAGGTTTACCGCGCTTCAGGTATTGCTTTTTCGACTTTGCGCTTGTCTGAACCCAAACATAGGCCCTTTAATTACTCCATTATTGGCCTTTCTGCGCCCCGCCCAAAAATTTATGAACGCATCAATCTTAGGGTTGATCAAATGATGGCCGATGAGCTAGTCGAGGAAGCGAGAACACTTTATGCTTTTCGCGCACTCAATGCACTACAAACTGTGGGCTATAAAGAGCTATTTGAGTATTTCGACAACAAAATAACTTTAGAACAGGCTACTGAAATGATCAAACAAAACACCCGGCGCTTTTCTAAAAGACAAATGACTTGGTTTAAAAAGAACCAAGAAACCCATTGGTTCACCCTTGAGCATTCAGCCCAAGACATCATCAATCATATCCAGACAAACTCAGCGACCTAAGCTGATACAGAGGCTAAAGCTCTGTCTCATCTTTTACGACTAATCTGAATCCCTCACCGTGGATATTAATGATCTCAACTTGGGGATCCACGCTTAAATACTTGCGCAATTTGGCGATATATACATCCATACTGCGCGAAGTAAAATAATTATCATCTCTCCAAATTTTAGTTAGCGCCAATTCTCTGGGCATTAAATCATTTTTATGAAGCGCCAAAAGTCTCAGCAAATCATTTTCCTTCGGGGATAATTTAATGGGTTTTTCTTCCCTGTAGGTGAGATAACGCAGTTTAGCGTTGAGTTGAAAATCGCCAAATTTAAAGTCAAACTGCTTGCTATCTCCCAGGGACTCTGTACTCTTGCGCTGCATGATCGCTTTGATTTTCATCAACAACACCTCGCTGTCAAAAGGCTTATTTAAGTAATCGTCCGCCCCAATTTTATAACCCTTTAAGACGTCCTCCTTCATGGCTTTGGCCGTTAAAAAGATAATCGGAACCTCCTGATTCTTTTCGCGAATTTCCTTGGCCAGAGTAAATCCGTCCTTATAGGGCATCATTACATCAAGGATACACAAATCAAAATGATCCTTTTTGAACTTTTCAAAGCCCTCCATTCCATTTTTTGCATGAATTACATCGTAGTCATTCATGGTCAGATAGTCCTTTAGGACCGTTCCGAAATTTGGGTCATCTTCTACAAGAAGAATTTTTTTGTTCTGTTTTTCCATGTTTTAAGAGATTAGATCAAATTTAATGATAAACGTACTCCCCTTTCCTTTTTCACTTTCGACAAAAATTTCGGCATTGTGGTCATCCAATATGCGTTTTACATAGGCCAAACCGAGGCCATGCCCTTTGACATTGTGAATATCTCCTGTGGGTTCACGATAAAATTTTTCAAATATGCGTTTTTGGGCAGCTTTCGAGATCCCAATACCATTATCTATAACTTTTAGAATAATGCTGTCTTTAACATTTTCTGTACTGATTTGAATCTCAGGACTTTGGTCGGAATACTTTATCGCATTATCCAAAATATTGACCATAACGTTAGTCAGGTGTAAATCATTGCCCAAAATAGAGGACTTTTGTGCTTCAAAATTTGTCTTCAGCTTGCCTGATCGATTATCAATCATCAAGGTTACGTGACTGATTGCGTCCTCAATGATCTCATGAAGTTTTATACGCTCTTTAGGCAAATCAAGTTGATTTTTTTCCAGTTTTGAAATACGCAATACATTCTCAACTTGTGCGTGCATGCGGCGGTTCTCATCACGGATCATTTTCATATAACGCGCAATAAACTCTTTGTCGTCGGCCACCTTTGGGTTTTTCATGGCATCAAGTGCTAGATTAATCGTGGCAATCGGAGTCTTGAATTCATGAGTCATATTATTGATAAAATCTGTCTTGATTTGAGAGATTTGACGTTGGCGCATCAGCTGGTTGAGTGTATTGGAATAAGTCAAAATAATTATCGAGGTAAAAATCAGCGATAATAAAGCCATCCCTAAAAATGAATTGAAAATTTCTCTGTTTTTATCTGAGAAATTCACGTATAACTGATATCGAGTTTCAAAGGCATCATTAACAAAAAGAGGCACACCATAAGTGCTTTTTGGATTTAACTCAAAGTATCGTGAACGCACTTTGGTCGCTAATTCATTACCGAATACGGCAAATTCAAATTTCGATTTGATCCCACGCTCAATCGCTTCGCTCTCAATCAAGCGCTGGACTTCATTTGGGCTGACCCGCTTATGCAAGGGCATTCTCGAGGCAATATTCGAGACTGCCTCTTCAAATTGCTTGCGTTCAAAATCCCGGAGTCGATCAAAATCCACAAAGGTCTGATTAACTTGAGCTTGATCATCTAATGAACTTATGATTTTTGTGGTGGTCTTCTGATTGGTTATTTTTTTAAAGGCAATAGAATCGAATTCATATTCAAAGAAATACGAGGAAAGTTTATAATCTTCTTCAATAATACCGTCATAAAATATAATGGTTTCATTCTTATCCTCATTTACAATACGGTATATCAATTCCGTGACATTGACATTCTCTGGTGTATCAATGCTGTCCACAAGGCCACTATAAAGCTGATAGTAATCTTCAGTTTCTCTGAGTTCGATTTGACGGGCGACATCAATAAGCAATTGTCTTACGCTTAGGGTGAACTGATCTTCTTTGGTGGTAAAGGCATTGCGGATCCAATAACCTTGAACAAACACGATGCCAAGCAAGGCCAAAGACATTAGGCCGATCAAAACATAAAACAAGCGCTTGTTCATATGTTAAAATTAAGATTTTAACATTTAGCCTTATTTTGCTTTAACCAAAACTTAACAAACAAAAAACAAAGGATTCGGGATCAAGGTGTAAAGCCTTTTTCAACTCCATTGTCATCAAGGTGCTCAGAAAATTACTTACTTCTGAGAAAGTGCAGAATGTATCCGACGCAACTCCTGAGAAAGTATATTTAAATCTAAATTTTCAATCACATAATCAGCCAGAGGGATTTTTTTTTCGTCTGGCCATTGGTGTTTGATGCGCTCGAGCACTTGATGGTGTGACCAAGATTCACGCTGCATGACCCTTTGGATGCGTATATGCTCCGGGGCGGTGACAAGAATACAAGAATCGCATTTTTTTTGACCGGCTGTTTCAAAGAGAATCGCCACCTCCTTGATGACGTAAGGCCCACTTTGCATGCGGATCCATTGCTCAAAATCCTGAGCAACAACAGGATGTACTAATGCATTCCACTTATTAAGTAACTCGGGGTCATTAAAAAGCCTTTGAGCAATCCAGGAACGATTTAATTCGCCGTCCTGATCATACGTGCTTTGCCCCAGCAAAGCCGTTAAGGACGACTTTAGGGGCTCGTCTTCTTGCATGAGTCTCTTAGCGGTCTCATCCGCATTGTATACCCCAATACCTAGATTATTAAACACCTCCCCGACAGTTGACTTGCCCGCTCCAATGCCCCCGGTCAAACAAACTATTTTCGGCCTACTTTGTAAACTCGACATAATCAACTTTTTTATGACTTAATTCAGGCTTATAAACCCCATCGGGTAAATTACTCAGACGAGGTATCATAAAACTATCCTCGGATATTCTCTCGTTATAATCACAGACAATTCGAAAATTAGATTTGTCGTATTGAGCGTATTCACTTACGGGAATTTCCACGGACAGCCTCATGGTCTCAGGAAAGATTTGTACCCTACGTCCCCTAGGAACATTAATGAGTTCAACTGGTAACTCAATTTGTTTTTGAGTAAATTCCAAGACTCTTGCCGACCACAGCACACTATCTTGAGAGCGACTTAATTTATTCGACCACAGAGGCTCCAGGGCAATAGATTGAGCAAGATCAGAACGCAAATTATTGAGTCGCGTATAGACTGTATTTACTGAGCTAATGCTGTCGATCAATTGAGAAGGGCCATATATGGTTATTTCAGTCGGCTGAATTTCGGCTCGGTCAATAATTTTAAACCCTTGAACTAAGCTGACTTCTCCTTGAAATACGACCTGGATGGTTTTGGCAGCCATCTGGTCTACTGGAATTATTAACTCTTTGAGTTCGACTGAAATTACCTCTGCCGAAGGTATTTTTCTGTAGCAAAATGCTAACAGCTGATCTTGATTAAAACGGATTCTATTGTCGTCAATGGCTCTGCCCGCAGATAAATCAAGAACAAGGGTCTTATCGCGAAAAAACTCTCTTAATAATTTAAATCCATTTGCATTCACAGTAATGAGTAACTCATCAGGCGCTTGCGAGGAAACAAGCGTTTGCTTTGGCATATTGATATACTCCAAATTCAATCTATATTCTGCAACAAGTGGTTTTGAAAACTTAGTCAAAAACCAGATCAAAGCCGCGAGCAAGAGAAAAAACAAAAATGATCTTGCTTTTTGATTCCTTTTGAATTTTAACAAACTCATATCTCGATTAATTAAAAAACATATGAGAAAATTCTTTTTTGGGATCTCTTTTTAAGACCCTCAAATAAACCCATCCCTGGAAAAATCCAATTGCATAGGCGGTCGATTGTATGCCAAATGCCCATGGAACTGTAACAAGCGCCATAATAGATTTAATTTTAAGCATACCCACACAAGCAATAAATAAAGCATAAGCCAAAACCAAATAAGCCAATTCATAATATTTGAGCACGAATAACCCTATAGAACAAATACCGATAAGTACCATAAAAGAAGGCAGCCAGAAGACCCATGAGGCATTTTGAGGTCTCCAAGAATTCAAAATACTGCGCGCCAATCCGAATCTGTATATTTGACGTGCATAGCTACTCCAAGTAATACGTCGCTTGTGATAAACCAGTGCGTTTTGGATAAAACTAGTTTTAAAACCCATTTCCCAAAGTCGATGAACCAATTCAGGATCTTCGCCGGGATGCAAATGACCAAAACCTAGAGACTGCTCAAAAGCTTTTCTGCTTAAGCCCATATTAAAACTTCTGGGCTCAAATCTCTTGATGTTTTTCTTATTCCCACGGATACCACCTGTAGTCCAAAAAGAAGTCATTATAAAACTAATGGTTCTTTGTCGCAAATTAAAACTTGGATGTGCTGCATCAGGTCCTCCAAAACAATCCACAAAATGCTCATTTAACGCTCTATCAACGGAGCTTAAATAGTCTGCAGCGAGAATACAATCAGAATCAAGAATTATAAAATAATCCCCAACTGCCTTACGCATACCGAAGTTACGTGAATCACCAGGGCCCGTGTTTTCTTTAAAATAATAGTGGATATCTAAAAAATCATATCGCTCTATTATTTCTTTTGAACGCAAAGTCGAACCGTCGTCTATAACAATAACTTCAAAGAGTGGCGCCTGGTCTAATTGTGCGATAGAATGCAACAATTCACCGAGTTCATCGGGACGATTGTAGACAGGAATGATAAATGAATACAATTCAGGCATAGCACAAAAATACGCAATAAAAAAGCCATCCCGATAAGGGATGGCTTTCTTGTATAACTAATTATACTCTAATTATTGCTTGATCACTTTGTAAGTGCCAGTTTGACCATCTACGGTTACTTCCATTAGGTAAGCACCAGCAGCCAAATGAGCAACATTTAATTCAGTGGTTGTAGCATCAACATTTACTTCGATCATTCTCTGACCAAGTATGTTGTACAATACTACTGATTCAATGTTTTGAGCAGCAGCAAGGTTAATGCGCTCGCGAGTTGGGTTCGGATAGAACTCAAATCCTTCGATTTCATTACTTGCAGTACCCAACTGACAGTTATCAAAGACGATATCAGTAATTCCACCAGTGTTTACGACGAAACAATAGTAAGCTTGACCACCTACAACTGGGATAGTCGCACTAGAACCTGGTAAACATTGGTTTTGATAGTAGTCTACGTGTACCAAATCAGATTCAGTAGATGACTGATCTGGAGCCGTGTAGAATGTTACAGAGCTAACACCAGCTGGAGAGGCAATTGTTCCGGTGATGAAACCATTGATCTCAGGAGTAAACTCATACCATACACCAGCAGCACCAGAAATATCACAACCAGAAGGAGTACCAGCCTCTTCAGTTGCAGCAGGCATAGCTACATCCTCGTCGGTGAAAGGACAACCAACAGCCATTAAGTCAATGGCATTTACGATATCGTTGTTTGGTGGTGGAATAAGGGTACATTCCATAGTTAATTCAAAATTTCCTACACTGGTATTCCATCCATGTACAAGGATGTAGAAAGTAGTGTTACCGTCAGATACGAATTCAACTGAAGACTGGAAGTTTGGACAATCGTCATCGTTACCAACAACACACGTAAAGTCTCCACATGATCCAGTGTAAACAGAAAGTTTGGTGTCATAATCAGTGTCCTCACTACAAGTGTACAATAAAATCTCAGAAGCCAGTCCTGAAGTATCCTCAAACTTATACCAAACACCTGGTGCACCAGTTGAAGTATCACAATCAGGAGCAACACCTACATCAGAAGTTGCTGATAAGGTATCTCCAAATACTGAAGTGTTACATTCAATAGTACGAGCACCGGCACAAACATCATTGGTTAAAGGATCAGTGGCCACCATTTCGATATCCATCAATAGGTCTGGACCTAATCCTCCACCAACACCACAATCAGCGAAAGTACCCCATGTTGGGCAGACACCAAATCCACCACCTGGGTTTTGCCAAAGGGCAGCATTGTCATTAGTGTCTGTCGCACTACCCCAGAACCACTGGCCACCTAAACCGAATTCCATAACTACAGCTACGGAAATCCAGTAACGCGTGTCAGGGTTAAGTGTAGCATCAATAACTTGAGCAGGCTCCAAAGTGAAGTTTGCATCGCCATCGGCATCAACACTTCCAGGGAACGTTTCTGTATAACGAACGTCGCCAGGAACACCATTGTCATCGTTATATATTGTCAATTGAACCGCACCGTTTGGATCACCTGGAAGACCAGGAGCACCAGCTGTATAACGTCCTTGAATATCGATAGAACAAATTAGTCCCGCATCGCCTGTAAAGAATACATCATCAACAGCGATACTTGTGAAATCAGGAAAATCAGGGAAAATCTGAGCTGGTGGCCCACCACCTGTTGGTACTTCATTTACATATGAGAAGTCCCCACAACCAGGCGATTGAGTACCAATAACTACATTACCTAAGGCAGCTTCTTGAGCTGAACTAGCATTGAGACCAGTAACAGACCAACCATATTGTACAAAAGTATCTTCTGGGGCAACATCGGTATAAACAACCTCGAAAAACTCACCTTCAATTAACGGAGCAGTTTCAATTTTTAAGACAGAAAAGTTTGCGTTAAAAACTTTGATAAAGGCCACAGCTTCGTAGGCTGGGTCAATAGTATTTGAAATAACAAAACCAGACCAAGTCAAATTTTGGCCTGCCAAAGATGGATCGTCAACGTATGTGTTTGCTTCCATTGTTTTGTTCCCTAGACCCGTTGCTTGATCAACCCAGAATGGATCTGTTGGATTGTCATCATATGTATTAAAATTAGGGAAAAGAGTAACCGAACCAGTAACTGGAGTTGGGTCAACATCAGTTCTTAAATCCGGCACAGCCCATGGTGAACCAAATACGTAACCACCACCATTAGCAGGCGTTTCAAAAACATTCATATATCCAATGTATGGCGCAGTTGGATCAAAGAAAATTGATGTTGACGGCGCTAATTCAGTCGCAACTAAATCAAGGATAATGTGATTGTTTGGAAATCCAATAGCGGAAAATGGTGTTGGCGCAGTTAAACCACAGGTTGCAGAAAAAACATAACCGGGAGCAGTTTCACCTAAATCGTTGTCATATAAGCGAATATCATTATCCGGATCGTCCTGAGCAAATACCTCAACAATAATTTCAGTATTGGCATCAACAACAGCGGGCACATCAAATGCAAAAAATGTTTTTACATCTGCTCCAGCAGCATCATAAGTCATTTGAGCTTCTGCGATTTGAGTGTAAGTACCAGCAGGAAATACTGCGTCACTTGTCCATGCACGAATTACTCCAGTACCATCAGCTCCTGAACCTGCAAAAGTGTAGGCAAATTCTAGTCCATCAACTTGAATGTCACCAGAATAGCCAAAATCAGCTGGCGTGTAGGTTCTGTACCAAGAATTTTCTCGTGTTGTTCCACCACCACCACATGCAATGGTTCCACCATCAAGAGTTTCATTGTCAACACTGTGTGACATGACAACTTGATTTACTGAATTTGGTGCCTCCAAGCCACGAGAAGATTGAGACTGAATCGCTTGACCATCAGACATTCCTCTGGTGAAAGAATTGTCTGCACTCGCTTGTCCTGATGCGACTCGAGAAGCAGCTTGTGCCTCGACTCGACTCAAACTAGGCGTGGCCTTTTGCACCACCTGACTAAAGCCTGTAGTGAAGCACGCCAAAGCGAAAATTAAAGTAATTTTTTTCATAATTATCGATATAAATTAGTTATTAGTCGTAAATGTATTTATAAAATTGAAATTAACAAAGCGTTTTTAATTGGAATTTCTACCAATTCCAATTAAAAACGCAATTTTTTCGAGCAATGAATTACTTCACTATTCCTGAGTAAAATATTCCATCACCGCATCACTGACACCCATATTGGAGAATCCACCGTCGTTATAAAGGTTCTGGAGGGTAACTCGTTTAGTCAAATCACTGAACATAGCCACCGTATAGTTGGCGCAATCTAATGCGGTTGCATTACCCAAAGGCGACATTTTTTCTGCATAGGCGATGAATCCATCAAAGCCCTTAACCCCTTGCCCTGCAGTAGTTGGCGTTGGTGATTGGGAAATCGTATTCACGCGAACTTTTTTATCGCGGCCAAAAAAGTAACCAAAGCTGCGTGCGATAGACTCAAGATACGCCTTGTTATCTGCCATGTCATTGTAATCTGGAAAAACCCTTTGCGCCGCCATATACGACAAGGCCACGATACTTCCCCACTCGTTCATGGCGTCTTGCTTATAGAGCACCTGCATGGTTTTATGGAAAGATCCTGCAGAAACATCCCAGCCTTTATGAGTCCAATCATAATTTTGATCGGTGTAATGCTTTCCCTTGCGCACGTTAACAGACATCCCAATGGAGTGGAGTACGAAATCTATCTTCCCTCCTAAAATTTCCATTGATTGACTGACTAAATTGTTTAAATCATCAAGACTAGTGGCATCTGCCGGAATAATTTGAGAGCCGGTTGCCTTGGCAAGCGCATCAATCTGTCCCATACGCATAGCAATCGGCGCATTAGTCAACACAAATTGCCCGCCTTCTTCGTGGACGCGTTCGGCTGTTTTCCAAGCAATTGAATTAGGATCAAGCGCCCCAAAAATAATTCCCTTTTTTCCTTTAAGTAAGTTATAGGCCATGAATTGTAAAATTGGTTAATGCCACAAATATAACTCAATTCAACAATTGACGGGCATGGGCTTTGGCTGAATCTGTAAGCTCATGACCGCCAATCATTTGTGCAATTTCCAAAACCCGCTGTTGTGCATCAAGGTCTTGTATGAATGTTTGCGTTTTTTCTCCTTGACTCTGCTTGAAGATTCGTTTATGAAAACGCCCTTTTGCGGCGGTTTGCGGGAGGTGTGTCAAGCAAAATAATTGCCCTCGAGCACTCATTTGCGACAAAATTTCGGCCATTTTAAGCGCCGTATCACCCGAAATTCCCGTATCTATTTCATCAAATATCAAGGTCGGTAGCTGTTGATACTCAGTATAAACAGCTTTGACAGATAAGGTAACGCGACTCATTTCGCCACCAGAGGCCACTTTTTCTATCGGGCGCAGATCAATTCCCTTGTTTGCAGAAAATAAAATTGAGGAGTGTACTCCGCCATTTGAATTTAACTCCGCAGTGCGCTCAAGATTAAATTTCAGCCGCGCCTCAGGTAGCGTCAATTCACTAAAATAAACCGCCAAGCGAGCCTGGAGGTTCGGAATTATACCTAGGCGACTTTCATGCAATTGCGTCGCTTGTTTTTCCAGATCTTTTTTCATGGTAATCAGCGCTCTAGAGAGCTCTTCAATCCTTTCTTCAAGCGCACTGGTATCTTGAAGGTTCTGAGAGAGTTCATTACGCAAGTCAATAAGTTCCTGCGTCGTTTGAACACCGTGTTTTCTTTGTACTCTGTAGAGCTCATCCAGCAATTGCTCCATGCGCAATAATTCTTCTGGCTCATACTCTATAGAAGATAATCGATCCTCTAGCGACGCTTGAATATCTTGCAGTTCAATGCGCAGCCCATCAATCCGCTCGGCCATTTGAACAAAATCATCAGAGACCTTCGCGATTGAATTAATGCGCTGACGAATGGCAAACAATTGATCCAAAGCCCCGAGGTCGTCCTGACTAATGAGGGCACTCACTTCTTGAACCACCTGCTGAATTTGCTCTTGATTTTGTGCCAAATTTCGACTTTGCTCAAGCTCATTCTGATCGAGCTTGTCCAGATCGAGCGCTATGAGTTCATCTAAAATAAATTTTTGATAATCCTCCTCTTGCAAGGCTTTTTGGCGCCGAAGCATCAAATCCTCATACTTAGATTGGGTCTTTTGCCACTTTTTATAATCTGCCCTGTATTTTTTTACTGAACCCTGAATTCCCGCTATGGTATCAATAAAATTCAACTGAAATGACTCGTTCTCCAAATTATGAGTGTCGCCTTGATGATGAATCTCAACCAGGTACTTCTTGAGCTCTTGGACTTGGTTCAGACCCACAGGAGAGTCATTGACAAAAGCCCTTGACTTGCCGCTGGGCCAAATCTCTCGCCTGAGAATAGTCGTGGGATCATAATCCAATTCTAAATGCTCAAAGACACTTTGCAAACCATAGGCAGAAATATCAAAATGAGCTTCGACGATGCATTTTTGCTCTGGATTGCGCATCACCTTGATGTCTGCACGACGTCCCAAAACTAAGTCCAGCGCTCCGAGCAAGATAGACTTTCCCGCACCCGTTTCACCCGTGATAACGGTAAAACCAGCTTCAAAAGAGGCTTGAAGGTCCTCAATTAAGGCATAATTCTTTATGATTAATGACTTGAGCACAAAAATCCATTATGACCATCAAAAGCATTGCTGAGCAATTTCCTAATTGACGGAAGTTTAAAGTTTTATTTTATTCCAGTTATCACTTTTGGTTGGCGCAATACGCTTGAGGACTTCAACCAATTGGGTAATTTCAATCGCGGGGCCATCCGAAAATATTTGTTGTATCTCATCGGCTTTGGCGTCAAAAAAGGTCCGCATCAAAAATGAATTTGGCCTTCGATCATTTACTTTTTTTAGTAAGATTACGGCATCACGAACCCCAGTTTTGCCATTTTTTAAATTCGATGACATGAGGTCTAAACCTGAGCGGTGATAATCGTACATGGCCTGTCTAAAATCCTGATAGACATTAGACAATACCGCGTCATTAAATCGATATCGAGATTGAGTTCCATCGACCGCTTTCCAGCCTTGATAATTACTCGATGCGGCTGTATTGACGATTTGTCTGGCTTGAGAAAAATAAGGGTCTCCTCCATTTAATGAAAAGGTGTCTGCATCAAGTCCAATGATCGTATAGACGTGATAAGCCAAAATAGAGACAAGATTGGAATCAAAATTATTGATATTGAACACTAAAGGTTGAAACTCTGAATACTCAAAGACAAATTGTCGGTCATTATAATTATAAACAGGGCTGTCGTAGGTCGAACCAAAAATAGTTCTCGAGGATTGAACCTGCAGACTTCCTGAGAAGGATGTAGACTCAAAACTTTGCAGAATCAAGGTAAAATTGCAATCGATGCGCTCCTGGTTGGTAAACGTGCGATTGGTCCACTGTGTTTCGTTAAGTAACTCGGTAAGTTGATCTTTTAAAGTCCGAAATACCTGAGCGTTCGGCTGACCTGTCTGTTCAGCGTCAATAGTCACTGTAGCGTTGAGTTCTTGTCCTTGAACAAGTGAAGTAAAACATCCCAACAATACCAGTAAAACTATGTTACGCATCTTTAATATTTCTAATGTATTCTATGATATCCTCCGCCACCAAGTCCTTAGACTTAAGATCATAGGCCTGAACATTTTCATCGCGGTCAATGATCGTAATCTTATTGGTGTCCGCTCCAAAAGCAACACCTCGGTCCTCCAGCGAATTTAAAACAATTAAATCTAAATTCTTTTTCTTAAGCTTGCTTTTTGCATGGATTAATGCGTCTTGAGTTTCAAGGGCAAAGCCCACCAAAATTTGGTTCAATTTTTCCTGCCCTAAATAAGCAGCGATATCCACAGTAGGACTTAACTCGATAGAAAACGACTCTGTTTTACTTTTTATTTTGTGCTCGTGGAGTTCTTTTGGTTTAAAATCCGCGACTGCAGCACATAAAATAACCACATCTTGTGCCTGGTAAAGCCCCAAAACCGCTTCCAGCATTTCAGACCCCGTTACAGTACTAATTTTATTAATTGATGGGTGCAATGAAAGATCTTTGGTCGGTCCCGAAACAAGTACAACCTCAGCGCCTAAACGGGCAGCAGCATTAGCTATGGCATATCCCATCTTTCCACTAGAAAAATTACCGATATAACGCACTGGATCAATCAGTTCAAAAGTTGGGCCAGCAGTAACCAAATAACGTTTACCATACAATGGCGCTTTGGCCTTAAGATCATTGATTAAAAAAGCCACAATATTTTCTGGCTCTGCCATGCGTCCAGGGCCCACAAGGCCACTGGCAAGTTCCCCGTGTTCAGAAGGAATAATGATATTACCGAATTCCTTTAGTTTTTCAAAAGTCCCCTGGGTCGCGGGATGCTCATGCATGTCCAGATCCATAGCGGGGGCAAAATAAACAGGACATTCAGCAGAGAGATAAGCTGCCAATAGGAGATTGTCACAGGCACCATTGGCCATTTTCGACAAAGTGTTTGCTGTAGCCGGCGCAATGAGCAATAAATCGGCCCACCGCCCCAAATGAACATGATTGTTCCAAAGTCCTTGATCTGGTGACTCCTCCTGAGTAAAGGTCCAATAAACAGGATGCTCCGATAATACGGAAAGCGTAAGTGGCGCTACAAATTCTCGAGCATCAGGGGTCATGACTACCTTTACCTGCGCCCCTTCTTTTTTGAGTAAGCGCACCAATGATGGGGTTTTATAGGCGGCTATTCCTCCTGTAACTCCCAACAAAATGTGCTTCCCCGCTAACATTGCCTAAAGGCCCTTAGTCGATTACCTCGTCCTTGGTATTACGATGGTAGATTTTTTGCTCCAACCACTCTTGTACTGCCAAAGCATGTGGCTTTGGAAGACGCTCATAGAATTTAGAAACTTCGATTTGTTCCTTGTTCTCAAAGATCTCTTCTAGGCTGTCGTTATAGGTAGCGAACTCATCCAATTTCTCAGTGAGCTCCTTTTTAATATCACCATTAATTTGCGTGGCACGCTTGGCGATGATAGAGATCGCCTCATAAATATTTCCTGTAGGGGCATCCAATTGATTCTTGTCAATGGTTGTGGTGTTCACAGGGGCGTCCGAATTTCTGATATCACTCATAGAGTTGGTTTATTAATTTGTAGATAAAGTCTGTTCTTGTAATTGTGTATTAATTTTCAAAAGTATTTCTTCCGCAGCACCGCGTTGTGCACTACTGCTGTAATACTTCATAAAACTATCAAAATATTTTTTGGCCATTTCTAGGCGCTCTTTCACGAGATACGACACACTGTTTTGTGCCAAAACGTAGGCCGCTTCAAGACGACCAAAATAAGCGTCTTGGCGATAAATAGACCCTGGATGATCTTGTATAAAATTATCAAATGCTTTTATAGCTGCCTTGTAATCACTTATACGTCGGAATTGCTTTGCTGTTTCAATATCTTTCTGTTCAAGTTTCACCTTTAACTCTTGTACCATATTATTACACTGGGCACGAAATTGAGAATCAGGGTAATTGTCCACAAAACCTTGTAATTTTTCTAGGGCAATGTAGGTGTCTTTTTGATCTAAAGAAAAACGAGGCGAAAGTTCGTAATAACTTTTAGCAGATTTATAGGCCGCCATTTCTAAGGAATCACTTTTTGGATACGAGACTACAAAACGCTCAAATTGGTACCCAGCTAAATAATAGTCCTCTAGGTTGTAAAAGGTATTGGCATAACGATACATCAGTGGTTCTGCCTGAGGTTTTCCTCTGTAGATAGGAACAATTTGCTCCATCAAAGGCAAAGCCTTTTTGTACTTTTTGGCCTTGTATAAGGAGTCCGCCATAGTGTATTTGGCTGCCGTATCGTCTGAACGCAAAAGTTTTTGATACTCACTACATCCAGAAAGCAAAATACTCAGAACAAGTACACTAGCAAATTTGAGGTCGGTCCAATTCATCCGGCAAAAGTAAACAATTAATGACAGTATTAAAAAAGAATTTTAGCCAGTGAAAATATCCCATTGGCCCATATTTATCGGCAGTCTTGTAAAAAGTTTAACACCCTGAATTTTAATTTCAATTAATCCGCCTTTTTGGCAAAAGCCTCAATACGCTGTTCTAAGGATTGATCCACAGCAACTAGTGGCAGTCGCAAAGAGTTACTACACAAACCTTTTATACTCAGCAATGCTTTGATTCCAGATGGATTTCCTTGTTCAAAAATCATGTCAATGATCGGCATTAGGCTGTAGTGGATTTTTTTGGCTTTATCAGTATTTCCCTCCAGCCCTGACTGAATCATCTGACTGAATTCAGCTGGATATGCCTGTCCGATGACTGAAATAACTCCATGGCCACCCATCATTGTCATAGGCAAGGCAATGAGGTCATCACCGGAGATGACTAAAAAATCTTTAGGGGCAGCACGCAAAATTTCCATGGCCTGAGCCAAATCCCCGGAAGCTTCTTTAATCCCAATTATATTGGGCTGTTGTGCTAAGGATAACACCGTGCTCGGGGCCATATTACTCGCCGTACGCCCTGGTACGTTGTACAATACCACGGGTACAGGACTTGCCTTTGCCACGGCCGAAAAATGTGCCAAAAGCCCAGCTTGAGCAGGTTTATTATACATGGGAGAAACCGAGAGTACAGCCGTAATCTCGGCAGGATTGACCTTTTGCAACTCCATTATTACAGATTGTGTGTCATTGCCCCCAACCCCTAATACTAAGGGCACTCTTGATGCATTGACTTTGACCACTGTTTCTAAAACCGCAGCTTTTTCCGACTTTGTAAGTGTAACACTCTCCCCGGTTGTACCCAAAACAACAAGATAATTAATGCCCTGCTCGATTTGAAAATTAACAAGTTGTTCCAAGGCTTTAAAATCAACAGCGCCCTGTTGATCAAAAGGCGTAATTAGGGCCACCCCTGTTCCGATTAACTCCTTCATAATTTTTTATTTAAAATACCCATGTATTTAACAAATTCACTTTGCATTAGCGCCAATCGCTCTGGAGCGACAGCCAATGACAAATCAAAAAGCTCTTGATTCAGCCCCTGACTCCCTACTTTAAATTTGCTCTTGCTCTTGGCGACAACCAAATCCAGTAAATCATTGCCCGGTCGATACAAGGCCAAAAGCACGTCGAACGAAGTATCTATAAATTCTATGGCCCCTGGGTTATCAATATGACCCTGCCAATCAAAATCAGTATTGGTTAGTTGATTCTGTCTCAGGGTCGGTAATTTCTTTTTTACCTCTAAATAGGTAAATACCTTAATATCCTTTGGCGCCATATTCAGTGCTGCATACCAGTCGTACAGACCTTCAAACTCTTGTACCACTGCTTCATCGACCAAAACACCTAAGGTACGGCATTTAGTATTGAGCCCCGATCTATCGCGCGCTTTAAGTGCTTGATCCAAATCCCGACTCAACCACTTTTTTTTGAGCCACTCTCTTATGTTGTGAAAAATTTCCATGGCCTAGACTGCTGTGTCAATCATCTTAAAAAAATCATCTTCAGTCAATATGGGAATATTTAATTGCTCGGCCTTTTGACGTTTACTTGGACCCATTTGATCTCCAGCCACTACATATGAGGTCTTGCCAGAGATACTGCCCACAATCTTACCGGAATGGGCCAAAATCAACGCTTTCAATTCTTCTCGGCTTAGTTTTTCAAAAACACCAGATACAACAAATGATAAACCAGCCAATAATTCGGATGCTTTGGCCTGCTCTTGGCTATTGTTTACTTCAAATTGACAGCCATAGCTGCGCAGACGTTCAATGCGCATCCAATGCTCTTGGTTTTCAAAATAATCCCTAAGGCTTTGCGCGATTTTTTGGCCTATATCATCCACCTCCAGAAGCTCCTGTTCAGAGGCCTGACGCAATTGATCGATATTAGGAAAGGCTTGGGCTAATTTTTGAGCAACGGTTTCCCCTACATGACGTATGCCCAGAGCGAATAAAACTTTATGATAGGGTTGATTGATCGAATTTTGAACACCCTGAACCAAATTCTGCGCACTTTTTTCACCCATGCGCTCTAAAGGCACGAGTTGCGCAACATTTAGGGTATATAAATCGGCAAAATCGCGGATCAATCCTTCCTTGACCATTAAACTCACCGTTTCCTCTCCCAAACCATCGATGTCCATAGCCTTGCGTGAAATGAAATGCTGAATTCTTCCTGCAATTTGCGGAGGACAGCTTTGCTCATTAGGACAATAATGTTGTGCCTCGCCATCTTTACGAACCAAAGCAGTGTCACACTCCGGGCAATGCTCAATAAAACCTACTGACAGAGCATTCAAAGCACGCAATTCTGTTTTTACCGAGGTGATTTTCGGTATGATTTCACCGCCTTTCTCGACCACGACTGTGTCCCCAAAATGAAGATCTAATTTTTCAATTTGATCAGCATTGTGCAACGAAGCACGTTTGACTATTGTTCCAGCCAATTCTACGGGCTCTAGCTCTGCAACTGGCGTAATGGCGCCCGTTCGCCCTACCTGATACACTACATCACAGAGCACCGTGGTAGCCTCCTGGGCCTTAAACTTATAGGCTATTGCCCATCTTGGCGCTTTTGCTGTATAGCCAAGGGTCTGCTGATGTATCAGCTCGTTTACTTTAATCACTACGCCATCGATTTCATAAGGCAATTCATGTCGATGTACATCCCAATAATCAATAAAGGCCAAAACCTCTTCCATATTTTGGGCCAAGCGCGCCTCTTTGGGTACCTTGAATCCCATGGCTCGGGCTTGATCTAACATGGCTTCTTGAGTCGATATCGCCCAATCCGCACCTTGGATGGAATACAACAAACAACTCAACGGGCGCTTAGCCACCTCAGCACTGTCTTGAAGTTTCAGGCTGCCAGAGGCCGTATTTCTAGGGTTTTTAAATTCTTCCTCACCAAGGGCGCGACGCTCCCTATTTAATGCTTCAAATCTAGTTTTGGTCATGATGATCTCGCCGCGAATATCGAAACGTCCTGTGCTCGGCGCTGGAACCTCAAGGGGCACAGACTTTATAGTTCTGATGTTCGCAGTCACCTCATCGCCTTGTAGCCCATCTCCGCGGGTCACTGCGCGCATTAATCGACCTTGCTCATAAGTCAAACTAATCGAAGCACCGTCGTACTTGAGCTCGCACATATATGTGATGGGTTGGGTGACCACCTTTAATAGTCGGGCTTCCCAATCCATTAAATCTTCTTTGGAATAACTGTTGTCCAAAGAGTACATGCGATAATCGTGCTTTACTGTTTCGAAATTTTTGGTTACAGCTCCACCCACTCTTTGGGTCGGTGAATTAGGATCAAAAAATTCGGGATGCGCCAATTCCAATTCGTGTAAATTCCGCAACATTTGATCAAATTCATAATCGGAAATTACAGGTGCGTCCAGGACGTAGTATCTGTGGTTGTGAAGCGCCAATTCGGCGCGCATGGCTTTGATTTTTTCTTCCACACTCATTGTCACAAATATAAACATTCCCCGTGCTTAAAAACGCGAGAGCGGTCAATTATTCGGACTAACTTATCGACAATAATCAAGGGCGCACTCCAGAAACAAATCGCCACTTACCCCATTGATCTTTCCACGGGTCTACCTTATCGAAACCAATGGTTTTCATCAATTGAGCTACGGCTTGAGTGTATTTATAATGACATTCAAAATACAATTGTCCGCCAGAATTTAAATGATCAAAACCTTTAGAACTTATCGCCCGGTAAAATTTCAAAGGGTCATTTGAAGGGACAAAAAGTGCCAAATGTGGCTCAAAGTTTATAACATTTTGATCCATACTCTTTTGCTCCTCTTCAGGGATGTACGGCGGATTAGAAACAATTAAATCAAAGTGTTGGTCAGGCCACGAGCCCAGAGCATCTTGGCACTGCCAATTGACCTGAGAAATAAACTGTTGCTGATTTTTTTGAGCCAGGGCCAATGCCTGTGGTGAAACATCCCAAGCATACCATTGAGTTTGGGGTATAGCAGCAGCTAGACACAAGGCAATACAGCCAGAGCCCGTACCGATGTCTAAAGCAGTTTGCACTTGACTGTGCTTGAGCTTTTGGCGCAAAGACATCACCAATTCCTCCGTCTCAGGCCTCGGAATTAATACATCTGAATTGACAAAAAACTGCTGATCACAAAACCAAGTGAACCCTATGATTTGTTGAATGGGTTCCTTATTTAACAGGCGTTTCATTACACTATCGAGCCAGTCTAAGTCACCCGGAGAAATATCAAACTCCTTCTGGGTAACTAAATCCACGGCCGAGAAGTTCATACGGTGTGCAAGGGCCATCACCAATAAACTTCTGGTTTCTTGCTCGGGATAATACTCTTTTAAGGTATGCCCCCAATGCTCTTGCCATTGTTCAAGCCTCATTTCAAAGTAGTTCTTTAATCATTTGAACCCCACAGGCATGATGCCCAGTATCTCCTAAAGGGCCATCAATGTAGGTAAAACCCGAAAGGCGATAAAGACCTTGGGCTTGTGTCATGTACTCCATAGTTTCCAAATAACAGTGGGTATAGCCTTGTTTTTGAGCGAATTCGAGACACAAGTTCATCATTTTTTGTCCAAAACCACGGCCGCGAATACTTTTATGGAAATACATTTTTTGTAGCTCACAATATTGATCTGAATATTGCTCAAGAGGTGCAATACCCCCTCCTCCATAGATTGCTTTACCATCACTCACTATAAAGTAGCGAGATCTTGGTCTTTGATAAGTTTCAAACATACAATTAAGTGAAACGTCCGCATAGGCTGTGCCCACCTTTGGCACATTAAATTCCTCTAATACCGAGCGAATCAGCTGCCCTATTTCGGGGTCATCTTTTAATGCGATCAATCGAATGTCTAACATTGAGGGTATAAAATTTTAGCAGTACTTTTGAGGGGTGAAGATACACGAAAATTTCATGGCGCGCTGTTTGCAACTGGCTGAAAATGGCAGAGGCACAACCTTTCCAAATCCTATGGTAGGCAGTGTTATTGTCAAAGACCAGAAAATAATTTCTGAGGGATGGCATCACCATCCTGGAGGACGGCATGCAGAAGCAGAGGCAATCTACAATTGTGACCCCACAGGGCTCAAGGGTGCAACCCTGTACGTCAATTTAGAACCCTGTAACCACGTGGGCAAAACAGAGGCTTGCGCCCCATTAATTGTTGCTTCGGGGATTAAAAAAGTTATTATTGGAAGCGGTGACACCCACGATAAAGTGAACGGCTCGGGCATTGCCCATCTGAAAAATCACGGCATTGAAGTCATAACGGGCATCTTAGAGGCTGAATCTCGCGAACTAAACAAGCGGTTTTTCCGCTTTCACGAACAAAGGCGACCTTATATTATCCTTAAATGGGCCCAGACACAAAACGGCTTTGTGGCTCCTTTGACCAAAAAAGAATCACGCCCTGTATGGATCAGCAATGAAATGGCGCGACAACACACCCATTTTTTGCGCAGCAGAGAACACGCTATACTGGTGGGACACAGAACCTGGACACAAGATAATCCAAGGCTATCGGCCTATCGTTGGAATGAAAACAATCCAATTATTGTAGTATTGGGTGGAGACAAGCCCATAGATCATCAGAAAAATAAGGGCGCTGATCGACCTAAGGATATTAAGGATATTGATGAGCATAAATTTAATAAGGAGCATCAACAAAAAAACATCCTATGGCTGAGTTCTGCATTGTATCCCAACCCCGAGGCAGTGCTGCGTAAACTTCATGAAAACACTATACAAAGCGTATTAATAGAAGGTGGCCCCAAAACTCTGCAACGCTTTATTGACTCAAATCTTTGGGATGAGTGTTATTGTTATAAAAGTGCAAATTCATGGGACAATGGACTCAAAGGTCCAAAACTAAACGCAAGTCTTACCCCCATTGCAACTTTCGAAGATAATGTCCTGTTTTATGGACAAAACCCATTATGAGTTTAATACAGCCCTTAAAAACCATTAAAAATGGTGTCCGAGACATTGTCTATAAGGACAAAGGCAGTAAGTTTCTCGGATTTGCGCGTCATGTAGAAAACCCTGAGGCCGCCATGGCTTTTTTTGAGACCCTAAAAAAAGAACATCATGGCGCTAATCATTGCTGTTATGCATACCGGCTGGGAATAGACGGGCAAGAATTTAGGGCCAACGATGATGGCGAACCGGCACACAGTGCTGGAACACCGATATTGGGTCAGATTCAGTCCTTTGGTTTAACCAATACAGCTGTTGCTGTAGTTCGCTATTTTGGCGGAACCAAACTTGGTGTCGGCGGGTTGATAAAGGCTTATAAAACGACGGCCCAATTAAGCTTGGAATCATGCAGCTTTAAAGCAGAGGTGGTTTACGTCAGAGCCGAGCTACAGTTCAAATACCCTGACATTGGTTTGACCATGCAATGGCTCAAACAAGGCGGTTATGAGATTATCGATCAAAGACTCGATCAAGATTGCTCAATTATATTTAACGTACCCAATAATATTGTTGAGGATGTTTTAACCTACTGGGAAAATTATCCCAATGTCGTGCTTATTATCACTAAGGATCAATAGTGGTCAGACCCTAATAATTTTCTTGCCCCCAACAAGATTTGATAGCCTCAAGTAAAAATGCTGGCGCGGGGATGATTTTAGTCGTTGTTTTATCCACAAAAGCTAGGGTGGTTTCGGCAGTGATGAGTTGCTTATTTTCCTCATTATAAATAACATATGAAAACTGGATTTTCACTCCCGGAATTTTGACCAAACTAGTTTCAACTTTTAAGAGATCATCATAGCGCCCAGGGGCATGATAATTGATACTGAATTGAGTTACAGGTAATAAGATGTTTTGCGCCTCTAATTCCTTATAGGAGAATCCCATTTTTCTGAGCCAATCAGTGCGACCCTGTTCCAAATAAAGCGCGTAATTTCCGTAGTAAACAAAGCCCATTTGGTCGGTTTCTCCATATCTCACGCGAATTTCTGTTGAAGTTTTACAATGCATAAAATTTATTGAATTTTCCGATGTTGTTTTTATTGACTAAATGCAAATCATTATGAGAAAAAAAAAATCAAAATTCAATAGGCATTCTATTTTTTTTTTAGATTTTTTGTTCACATATTTGTAGTGTTAAGAAAATGTTAGCAAATCACCTGAGGATCGCTAATTTCAATCTATTTTTTAAATTAATAAAACGCTTTAATTAATCATGGGGAGAACTGTGGAATCAGTTTGGGGAAATTGCTTGTCGTTTATCGAAGACAACATTTCTGCACAAGCCTATAAAACCTGGTTCGAACCCATTAAAGCAGTTAAGCTCGTAGATAATGCGCTGAGCATTCAAGTGCCGAGTAAATTCTTCTACGAATGGCTAGAGGAACACTATGTTAAGTTACTCAAAGTCTCTCTCACCCGTGAATTAGGAGCCAAGGCTAAATTAGTGTATATCATAAAGATGGAAAACACTTATGGCAACAAGCAACCTTTCACGGAAAAAATACCCAGTGCGAACCGCAGTCAACTCAAAGAACAGGAAGTTGATGTGCCGCTCAAGCACAAAAGTCCAGAACTCAAAAACCCATTTGTCATTCCTGGCATCCGCAATGTAAAGATTGAGTCACAACTCAATCCTAATTACAGTTTTGAAAATTTCCTTGAAGGAGACTCAAACCGTCTTGCGCGTTCTGCCGGTTATGCTGTAGCCAATAAACCAGGAGGAACCTCTTTCAACCCCTTACTTATATTTGGTGGTGTAGGGCTTGGAAAAACACACCTGGCCCACGCAATTGGTGTAGAGATTAAAGAAAAATACCCTGAAAAGACCGTACTTTATATTTCTGCCGAAAAATTTACCCAGCAATACATTGAGTCGGTTAAGAAAAACAATCGCAATGATTTCATACATTTCTATCAAATCATCGATGTTCTGATCGTAGACGATATTCAATTGCTTTCAGGTAAGGCCGGAACCCAAGATGTCTTCTTCCATATTTTCAATCACTTACATCAAAATGGCAAGCAGGTCATTTTGACCAGTGACAAGGCTCCTGTGGACATGATGGATATAGAGCAACGCTTGCTCTCTCGCTTTAAGTGGGGGCTGTCTGCCGAGCTCAATCATCCAGATTATGAAACACGTGTTGCCATTATTAAAAACAAGCTCTATCGCGATGGTGTTGAAATGCCAGAGGAGATTGTAGAATTTTTGGCCAATAACATCAAGACCAATATTCGCGAGTTAGAGGGCGCAATAATTTCGCTAATTGCACACTCCTCCTTTAACAGAAGAGAGATCACCATCGATCTCGCCAAGAAAATTGTCGATAATTACGTAAAACACACCAAACGTGAGGTGTCTATCGACTACATCCAAAAAGTGGTCAGTGAATACTTCCAAATGGATGTAGATACGCTTCAATCAAAAACGCGTAAAAGACACATTGTACAGGCCCGTCAATTGGCTATGTTCTTTGCGAAAAAATTCACCAAAGCCTCCCTAGCCTCAATTGGATCGCAAATAGGCCAGAGAGATCACGCTACAGTGCTGCACGCATGCAAAACAGTAGATAATCTGTCAAGTACAGACAAGCAATTCCGCAAATACGTCGAAGACTTGAACAAAAAATTAACCTTATAAATCCCGACCTAGCTCGGGATTTTCTTTTATGAAAAAGACTAAAATTTTGATGGTGTGTCTGGGCAATATTTGTCGATCTCCCTTGGCAGAAGGTATTTTAAAAGACAAATTAGATCCTAATCGATTTCAAGTAGCCTCTGCTGGAACAGGCGGTTGGCACGTGGGCAACCCCCCAGATCCTCGCAGTATTGATATTGCTCAAAAGCAAGGCCTGGATATTAGTCAGCAAAGAGCACAGCAGTTTATACCGGCATTTTTTGACCAATACGATTTAATCTATGCAATGGATCAAAGCAATTACAGCGATCTCAAAGCCTTAGCAAAATCACCGGATCAACTCAAAAAACTCTATTTACTGTTGGAGGCAATTTTTCCCGGCGAAGGTGTGGATGTTCCTGATCCCTATTATGGTGGTGTTTCAGGATTTGCGGAAGTTTATAATTTGATCGACCGAGCTTGCGAGGTCATTGCGCGAGATATCAATCAAAAATTTGATTAACTTCACTTAAGCTTTGTCCTACTTAGCAGTTTATAAAAAACTAACGCCAATCTTAATAATCATGCGGCTCACTTCTCGGTTATTACTCATTTCACTACTGGTAAATTATACCCTAAATGCCCAGTCTTTTAGTCTAACAACTGTTGCAACGGGTTTTAATGCACCACTCAACATTCAGCATGCTCAAGACGAGCGTCTTTTCATTGTGGAACAAGGAGGGCGCATTAAAATTTTAAATCCAGACGGAACTGTCGAAGCAACACCATTTTTAAATTTAAGTGGTTCTATCTCTTCTGGAGGTGAGCGGGGTCTTTTAGGCCTCGCCTTCCATCCTGATTACCCCAATAATGGTTACTTTTTTGTGAATTATACAAATCCTAATGGGAATACTCAAATATCGCGATTTAGTGTTGATCCCTTGAATCCAAATCTAGCCGATCCCAGTTCTGAATTGGGCCTTATGACTATCGTGCAACCCTATGCTAACCACAACGGAGGCTGCATCGCCTTTGGCCCTAATGGCTATTTATACATCGGCATGGGTGATGGAGGCAGCGGGGGCGATCCGCAAAACTATTCTCAAAATACCAGTAGTTTACTCGGAAAACTTTTGCGTATCGATATAGATAATCCTTCCGGAAATCTCAATTACAGTATTCCTCTGGACAACCCTTATTTTGAAAGCACCACAGAGGCTCAGGAAATTTGGGCCTACGGTTTGCGCAATCCTTGGAAATTTAGTTTTGATCGAGACACCGGTGATTTATGGATTGCTGATGTGGGTCAAAATGCTTACGAAGAAATAAATAAAGTCGCCCTCAGTGCTGCTGGCCTAAATTACGGTTGGCGCTGTTATGAAGGCGATCAAAGTTACAATACTAGTAATTGTGCTGACCCTTCTACTATGGAATTTCCTATCGCGGTATATCCCCATAATATCGGCAGTTCAATAACAGGAGGCTATGTTTATCGAGGTCCTGAAAATACGCCATTGCAAGGGCATTATCTTTTTGCAGACTTCGTTTCGGGATATCTAGGTGTATTAGACCCTGCTAATGGCAATGTGGTGTTCGAGCAAAATCAAAGCCAGAACTGGGCCTCCTTTGGGGAAGCAATAGATGGTAGCCTGTACCTAACTGCTTTTAACGGAGTTGTTTACAAAATTGTTCCGGAGGTTGTTTTAGGGCAAGCTGATTCCCAGATTACCGTGCAATTATTTCCCAATCCAGCCCGAGATCAGCTGCTGGTCCATGCTTCAAATCTGGTTTCCTTTACGGTTTACGATGTAAAAGGTCAAGAAATTAAGACGGAAAAAGTCCATCAAGACTGGGTCACAATCAACACCAGTACTTGGCCAACTGGACTCTATTTATTCCAAAGCACCCATGGAGATGGAAGTTTGAGAATTCAAAAATTATTGGTACAACACTGATCAATGAAAAAGGGACAGTTGTTTTTGATACCGTGTCCTTTGGGAGAGGTGTCCCCCATGTCTGTACTGCCCTTGAGCGTGGTCAAAATCATTGAATCTACCGATCATTTTGTGGTGGAACACGAAAAAAATGCGCGTCGTTTCATCAAGGCCATTTGTCCTCAAAAAAAACAGGCAGATTTAAAACTCTCTACCATCAATAAATTTACCGATCCCCTAGAAATCCCAGAGCTCATCCAGCCCTGCCTCGACGGCCACGATTTGGGTATCATCAGTGATGCCGGCTGTCCGGGGGTAGCCGATCCAGGAGCTGAGGTCGTAGATTTCGCTCATAAACACGGCATTAAAGTAGTCCCTTTGGTAGGCCCATCCTCTATCTTATTGTCGCTTATGGCCAGTGGACTCAATGGACAAAAATTTGCATTTCATGGTTATTTACCCATTGACAAAACAGAACGCAAGCAATACATCAAGCAATTAGAAAAACAATCGGAACAAGAAGCTCAAACTCAAATATTTATCGAAACCCCTTACCGCAATAATCAGCTTTTGGCCGCACTCGTAGCCAGTCTCAAGCCGGACACTCAGCTTTGCGTAGCCGTTAATTTGACCCTTGAGGATGAGTTTATCCTGACCAAACAAGTAAGGCAATGGCAACCTTCGGCTTATGATTTTCACAAAAAGCCTAGTATTTTTATGTTCCTAGCCCAATAACTGAATAAACTGAAGTCATCTTAAAGATCAATCCACTGATCCTGGGCCGGGATTGACTGAGTGTTGTAATGCGCGAATTGTATTAAATACTGCTCAATACTGGTGCCAAATGCATCTTCAAAGGCATATGCTCCACCACTGCGCAGATATTTTTTTACGTTTCCAGCACCAGCGAGATGTGCCGCCGCCAAAATTCCCGATTCAGTAATCTCAATACCATTTATGTATTTACCGATACTGCGTTTCAGGTCTTTACGTAATATCCATTTATTGCGCGCGGCGTACCAGAAAAATGCCGCTTCCTGCAACTGAGATTCACTCAAAAATCGCTGTTTATCAACAATTCCCATGAGTTTAAGGGTATTCATGTGAAACTGATATTTACCCAAATAGCCAAAACGATTTACGGCTTGATAATCACCGCCCGATTCTTTGAAGGCCAAAGCTTCTTTAAAGGCCAGGTATGAATCATTTAAAAACAGCGTATGTTTAGTTTCTTTTGAGGTAGCAGCGTCCTGGGCAAATGGCACATGATAACAAAGTGATGTATCATCAAAGTCATCAAATTTTCTGTCCGACGGATCGAAACTTGAAAATCCAACAAAACCCATCAGACCGGCAAAAATACCAACGAGCCAGTGGGAAGCTAGCCCTTTTTGTCTAAGGTCATTCATAACGTAGGTTAATTAAGATTGGCCCGCAAAAATAATAAAATTTATAATTATATGATTGTCAGTACTTTAAATAAAATTTAGTGCGGGGTTAACGGTTAACTTACCCGCGCAAGAAGATTAACGCTTTATCCCCTGCTCTTTAATCCATTTGATATAATCCTGGCGCTTTGTGTTATGCTCAATCAAAGATTGTGAAAAGTTGTGATACCCAGGACGCTCTGGATCGGCTACAAAGTAATAGTATCCATGAGATTCCGCATTAAGTACGGCATCAATTGAAGAGATATCAGGCATCGTTATAGGACCCGGTGGTAAACCACTGTATTTATAGGTATTATAAGGAGAATCTAGAGCGAGATCTTTGTAGAGTACGCGGCGGATTACTTGTTGAAAGTCCTCATCCAAAAGCTTTTTGGCAAAAATTACCGTAGGATCTGCCTGCAAAGGAATATTGCGTTTTAATCTATTTAGATACACTCCAGCTATGGTCGGACGCTCGGATACCTTTACAGATTCCTTTTGAACCACGGCTGCCAATGCAGAAACCTCTAGTGGACTTAGCCCAATGGCTTTGGCCTTTTTGAGCCTATTCTTATTCCAAAAAGCTTGATACTCCCCGAGCATTCTTTTGCGAAAGCGATCCTTATCGGTATTCCAGTAGATTTCGTAAGTGTTTGGAATGAATAGACTTAAGACTTGTTCTTCTGTTACCTGAGCTTCCTGAAGAAACTCGGGATCACGAAATGCCTCAAGTAAGCTTAGGCTATCGGGTTCTATTTGGCGCGCTAATGTCCCAGCCAAATCTTCAAGACGTTCCTGGTTATTGAATTTAAGCCTTATCGGCTCGTTTCCGCTGCGCAATAAATCGACAATTGCTCTATTATCCATGCCCTGTTCAAAAACAAATCGCCCCGCTCTAGGGAATTCATCGAGCCTTTTTATTTTGGCCACTAACTTAAAATCTGATATACGCGTAATGTATGGGGCAACCGCAGTTAAAACAGCCTCAAAATCAGGATCCGAACCAACAAACACATCAACTTTAGCCTCGTTTAGCGTAATGTTTGTGGCCCAAAATAAACGATGAAAATGACGTCCAGCAGTAACAAGACTCAACAGCAATAAAACCAATAAAATACTGCGCTTTATGTTCATCACAAGGTCTTTAATTTTTGAAAGATCAGCATGTCCTGAAACAATCCATTGCCAAAGCGCCACCAGGACTTCAGCACAGAGGTCTGCTCAAAGGATAAAGAGCGGAACAAAGCAATACTTGCCTGATTCTCTGGCGCAATGAGGGTATATACTTGATGGCAATCCAAGACTTCAAACGCATGATCCAAAATTAACCTAACTGCTTCGCCTGCAAATCCCTGCCTGCGAAAAGAGGGTTCTGTAATTAATACACCTAGAGCCACTCTTTTATTGCGCGGATCAAAATCAAATAAATCAATCAGGCCAATAGCCGTGTTTGCCATTTTATGATGAATCACCAGACGAAGTTGCTGTGCTTGGTAAATAGACTGATGGGCTTGCTCGATATAGTTATTCAATAAAAAGCGGCTATAGGGCGGATGTTGATCGCCAAAAAGGGCAAAATCAGGGTCGTTTTCAGTGCGGTATAAATAATCCACATCCTGGGGTTCCAAGGCCCTTAGCATTATATGGTCTCCTATCAGATTCAAAATAATTCTCCTTTAAACACAAAAACTACTGGCCCTGTTAGCCAAACATTAACATAGTGGCCATCTTTTTTGGTCGCAGAGACCGTAAGCTTTCCTCCAAGTGTTTCTAGTGTAATTGATTCTTGATTCAACCCATAAACCTCCTTAAGGGCAATAGCCACGGCAGTAGCACCAGTACCACAGGAAAGCGTTTCGGCTTCTACCCCGCGTTCATAGGTCCGCATACTGTATTGGCCGTCCTTTTGGCAAACAAAATTTACGTTGGTTCCCGATGGTCCAAATTCATCTCTTAACTTTCGGCCTTGAGCCATGACATTAACCGTGTTTAGCGCATCAACAAAACAAATTAAATGCGGTGAGCCTGTATCCACAAAAAGCCCATTTTCCAGGGTATTGACCTCAGTGACATCCCCCATTGAGATACTGATTTGATCCTCATTAATGCGAAATTGATGCAGGCCATCCGGACCCAGAAAAGTACCTCTTTCGCCTACCAATGAGCGCTGTTGCGCTAAATGGGTAGCACAACGCCCCCCATTACCACACATGCTGCCTGGATGACCGTCTGAATTAAAATAAACCATTTCAAAATCGGCCAGATCGGTATTTTGTAATAAAATCAAACCATCTGCACCAATACCAAAATTGCGGTGACACATAGCGGCTATGTCCTTTGAAGACAGATCACCAAAGTCCCCCCTTGTGTTATCAATGAGTATAAAATCATTACCGGTCCCGTGGTATTTGTAAAAATGCCTTGCCATGACTACAAATGTAGTAAATACAACGCCTCGTGGGACTTTTACTGCTTTGTTAAATCGGCGTTAATTAAGAAATTTGTTAACATCCCATAAATTGATCTGTCGTTAATTTTAAAACAAAAAACTTAAAATTTATGAAGCGATTTTTTTCAACCCTTGGCATTAGTATAGTTACGGCGGTATTGAGTCTTATAGTTTATGACCATTACCAAGAGAGAAGTCAAAAAAGTGTCGCAGAAAACTCCATGCCCTTAAGCGTAGTTCCGACAAACTTCCCGACTACAAATTCAGAAGCCCTTGAAACAGACTTTACAATAGCGGCGGAAAAAACGGTGCACGCCGTAGTTCACGTTAAAAATACATCCGTTTCGAGACAACCGGGCAATATGATGGAGTTATTTTTTGGGGGTGGAGCACCCAGAGCGATGATTGGCACCGGCAGCGGCGTGATCATCAGTCCTGATGGTTATATCATTTCTAATAACCACGTTATTGAGCGTGCTAGCAGTCTACAGGTGACTTTAAACGACAATAGAACATATAATGCAGAGGTGGTGGGCACTGATCCAAAAACAGATATCGCCTTACTTAAAATTGAAGCGGAAGACCCCCTTCCCTACATTCCATTTGCCGATTCGGATGCCGTAAAAATAGGTCAATGGGTCTTGGCTGTAGGGAATCCATTTAATTTAACATCCACAGTTACTGCAGGGATTATTAGCGCAAAAGCTAGAGATCTCAATGAATTTGACAATAACCCACAATCCTTCATTCAGACAGATGCCGCCGTAAACCGCGGTAACAGCGGTGGCGCCTTGGTAAATACCAACGGTGAACTCGTCGGTATTAACACCGCCATCACTAGCGAAACGGGATCATATGTGGGCTATTCGTTTGCAGTTCCTTCGAATACAGCCCGTAAAGTGATAGAAGACTTACTAGAATATGGCAACGTACAACGCGGGTTTTTAGGGATTCAAGGCAGTGGTTTAGACGCTAAACGGGCACAATCACTTGGTGTCGATGACACTCAAGGTGTCTATGTAGCCGATGTCGAAGTCGATAGTGGCGCTCAAAAGGCAGGGCTACAAGAAGGGGATGTTATTAAAAATATTGATGGGGTAAGCGTTGCCAAATTTTCAGACCTCACCGGATATTTAAATGCAAAAAGACCTAATGATGTTGTCTCATTGACCTTAAATCGTAACGGTAAAACCCTGGTTAAAGAAGTCGTGCTGCGTAAGATAGACAGCTACACTTTGACCGATTTAGGGTTAACAGTAAAAAATACATCAAAAAGCCAACGCGAAAAACGCGATGTAGCACAAGGGGTGATTGTCACCAATGTAAACAACCCCGATTTATCCGACCTCGGGCTCGATGGCGCCATAATCACCCAGGTTAATGATGTGGCAGTAAATAATATTGACGATCTGAAAAATATTATAGAAAACAAATACACTGGCCCTTTGAAATTGACTTTTGTTGATCGAAAAGGAGAAAAAAACTCGATTTTATTTCGATAAATAGCGAATGGCTGTAATTAGAAATTTTGGTTAATTTTTCATCAAGTCAATGCCGATTTGGCACACTGAAGCACCGGAGTAAGTCAACAGGATAAACTCCGGTGTTTTTTTTTATTATTATTTTACGAAAACGTTTTAGTTGTCTAATTTTGCACCCAAATTAACACAACCAAAGCCGATTTTCAGATGAATTTTGAACAGACCTACAAAAAAGAACTTTCCTTTCAAACAGACCGACGACGCGCAACTGTTGAGCTGATAAAATGCATCAGCGACTTGTGGTATGAGCATTCTATAGAATTAGTATTATTTAGAAATCAGCTTCTAGACCGCAATGTCAGTGAAATATTAAATCTTCATGAATATGCCGGTGCTTTTGTAGGCAAATCGATCTCTATTTTTGAGAGTGTCGATGTGGCCAAAGCGATTTTGCAGTTAAATCTGCCTGCCGCAAAAATTGATATTGGCAAGCTCACGCATGAATTTCAACTCAGTGGCAATCCTCATCAAAGCTGTATCGATTTTGTCAGCCAGAAACTTAAAGTGGCCAATAAGCAAAAATCTATAGTTCCGCAAGATGTAGTGCTCTATGGTTTTGGACGCATTGGTCGTCTGGTTGCTAGAGAACTCATGACCCGGACCGGAAAAGGCAATATGATGCGCCTGCGCGCTATTGTGACCCGCGGCAAAATGGATCAAAGCACTCTTGAAAAAAGAGCCTCATTACTGCAATGCGATTCGGTACATGGCGATTTTCCAGGCACCGTTTCTGTTGATACAAAAAACAATGCACTGGTCATTAACGGTACGACTGTTCATGTGATTTGTGCTTCTGGCCCAGAAGAAATCGATTACACTCAGTACGGCATTAAAAATGCTTTAGTCATAGACAATACCGGGGCATTCCGCGATCATGAAGCCCTCTCCCGCCATTTGACCTCAAAGGGAGCCAGCCGCGTCCTGCTCACCGCACCAGGCAAAGGCATTCCTAACATCGTCTACGGAGTCAACCATTTAGACCACAACCCTAAAAGCACCCCTATAGTTTCAGCAGCTTCTTGCACCACAAATGCCATTACTCCAGTTTTAAAAGTAGTGGACGATGCACTCGGGGTCGTCAGCGGGCATTTGGAAACCATACACGCCTATACCAATGACCAAAATTTGGTAGACAATATGCATAATAAATACCGTCGCGGTCGTGCAGCTGGACTCAATATGGTCATCACAGAAACCGGAGCGGGTCAGGCCGTAAGCCGCGCACTCCCTCATTTTGATGGCAAACTGACCTCAAATGCCATTCGCGTTCCTGTACCTAATGGATCTTTGGCCATTTTGAACCTCAATTTGTCAAAAAAGACAAGTACAGAGGCCCTGAATGATCTGATCAAAAAAAATGCCTTGGAAGGGGCTTTGGTGGAGCAAATAAAATATTCACTCAACAATGAACTAGTCTCGAGTGACATCATCGGGTCCTCTGCCCCATCTATTTATGACAGCCATGCAACCATAGTCCGCCCCGATGGAAAAAATGCTATACTTTATGTATGGTATGACAACGAGTATGGCTATAGCCATCAAGTCATTCGTCTAGCCCGATACATTACCGAAGCCCGTCGATTTACCTATTACTAGAATTACAGCGCCCAACCCTCTCGGTAGGTCCCTCTAACCCATTGGTTAGCGTATTCCCAGTTAGTCACGCGCATGTCCTCGCCGTCCCATAAAATGGTTTTGCGTCCTGGATAATTATAAGGGGACCAATCGTTAGGCCCTTTACCCTCTTTAAGTACTTTGTATTGGAAACCTTTGATGGCTAAATTCCCCATCAGCACCGCTTCAGTAAGCGGTCCTCCATAAGAAAAGGGTGAGGAAGTTGCACCGCCATCGAGACAGGCATTGACAAAATTACCCGCGTGGGTCGAAGTAACTCGAGTTAAACGCTGCTCCGGAGCAACAAAATCTAACATGCGTTCAGAGGGCAACAATCTTGGATTACGAGAATAGGTGTCTGTCACCATAATGCCATCAGAGCCATGGAAAATACTGCCACCACTCACATCACCTGGCAACTCACCATCCTTGAGCTCAGGTGGAAGATCTGGCATAATACCGCCATCGTACCAATTCAGACTGATATCGTCTTGCTGCTCGTTTTTAAATTTCAAGCGAACAATCGATGAAGGCGGACAAGCCTCAGGATAATTAGCCTCGACAAAATCATTAGACCAAATTGTGGTACAACTAGCTTCGGCTTCATACGGAAATCTCAGTCCTAGTATTTTGAAAGGGGTCTCCATAATGTGACACCCCATATCGCCCATTGATCCAGTGCCAAAATCCCAAAATCCGCGCCATTTAAATGGCAAATAATTCTTATTGTAAGGCCTCATTGCCGCGGGCCCCAACCATAAGTCCCAATCTAGGGTCTGTGGAATAGGATCTGCAGTGGTAATATGCTTAAAGCCTTGTGGCCAAACTGGTCGATTAGTCCAGCAGTCTACACGGTGTACCTTGCCAATAACACCAGCCTCAATCCACTCTTGGGCCGTACGAATGCCATCTCCTGAGGAACCTTGATTACCCATTTGAGTGACAATACCTGTTTGGGCAGCCACCTCAGCCATGAGTCTAGCCTCGTAAATATTGTGGGTCAAGGGCTTTTCAACATAGGCATGCTTTTTTTCGCGCATGAAGGGCAAAGCAATTGTGGCATGGGTATGATCCGGTGTGGCCACCATGACGGCATCCATATCACTTATATGATTGTCGTACAATTTTCGAAAATCTCTATAGCGCTTGGCATCTGGGTGTGCCTCATAAGAATTTTTCGCTCTTAAATCATCGACATCACACAAGGCAACAAATTTTACGCGACCAGTTTCATAAAGCTCGCGGACGACACTCTCACCGCGACCACCGACGCCAATTCCACCGATATACAAGGTATCACTTGGCGGTACATGGGATTTGCCCAAGACAAAACTGGGGACAATAGTGAAGGCTGCAGAGGCCGCTGCAGACTTTTGGATAAATGCTCTTCTTTTCATGGAGATTTCGTTAGTTGTTTAAATGCATCTACAGGAGATGTACTAAAGATAATAAACTATGGCAAAACAATTAAGTCTGAATTGTTAAAACCCAATTGTGTTTTCAGCCCTCAGGCAATTAAAACCTCATACAGATAGTTGATTATTAATTTTCTAAGTTTGCATAACAAATCCTGCTGGTCAGGGCCAATGAATAAAAAACACTTGAGCACCAAATAAATGCGTATCGATATCATTACAGTTTTACCTGAACTTATGCGCAGTCCATTTGAGGCGTCTATTCTCAAGCGGGCCATAGACAAAGGTTTGGTTGAAATTCATTTTCACAATCTGCGTGATTACGCGGCAAACACCTACAAGCAAGTCGATGATTACCAATTTGGTGGTGGGGCCGGTATGGTAATGATGATTGAACCCATTGATAAATGTATTAGTGCCCTGAAAAGTCAGCGACAATATGACGAAGTCATTTATATGACTCCTGATGGCACCCGCTTTGAACAAAAAGCGGCAAATGAACTTTCATTAAAACAGAATCTGATCATACTTTGCGGACATTACAAAGGAGTGGACCAAAGAGTCCGTGATCATTTTATCACTCGAGAAATATCTGTTGGCGACTTTGTACTCAGTGGCGGCGAACTTGCGGCAAGTGTGGTATGTGATGCTGTAATTAGACTTATTCCGGGTGTACTTAGCAATGAAACGAGCGCCTTAACGGACTCATTTCAAGATGATTTATTGGCCCCGCCCATTTATACGCGTCCCGCACAGTATAAGGGCTGGGAAGTCCCAGATATACTCTTGAGTGGTGACAGTAAAAAGATTGACCAATGGCGCGAGGATCAGGCTGTGGAGCGCACCAAATCACGGCGTCCAGATCTTTGGACCAAATACAATAAAGAACAATAGCCATTATTGCCACCCATTTAGAGGCTCTTTTTTCTTTAACCTTAGCTTATAAAGTCAAATATCTGTGGGAATAATATATGTTTTCTAACTCAATTATTTTACACTAACCCTTGCAGGTGATGCATTTTTAACTATTTTTGCCCTCGATTTGTGATAACCTCTGGCGATAGTCGTGAATGTTGCGCAAACTAAACAAGATGCATAAAACATGGAATCTTTAATCAAATTTGTTCAAGACGAATTCGTAACCAAAAAGGAATTTCCTGAGTTTTCAGCTGGGGACACCATTACGGTTTATTACGAAATCCGCGAAGGTGAAAAAACCCGTACTCAGTTTTTCCGCGGTGTCGTGATTCAAGTCAAAGGAACTGGAAGTTCAAAAACTTTTACAATCCGAAAAATGTCTGGTACTATTGGGGTAGAACGTATTTTCCCAGTCAATTTACCAGCACTTCAAAAAATTGAGGTCAACAAACGCGGTAGTGTACGCAGAAAACGTATCTATTACTTCAGAGAATTGACCGGTAAGAAAGCAAGAATTAAAGAAAAGAAATACTAATTTTTGCTCAACCAAATCACGCAAAGGCAGTCCAGATAAGGGCTGCCTTTGTTATTTACAATTGTTCATAACCCCGGTTAAAAAGCTGTTGTTATTTAAGGCCACTATAAATTTTGTAAATTCAAAAAGCTCACTACTTTAGAACCATCAAAGCGAGACTAATCGCGGCGATATTAAGAAACGTTCTTAAATATACTTTCAATAAAAAAGCCGAAATCTGCACTAGGGGATTTTGAACTTTTTATCGAAAGGTGAGTCGGTTCCCACAAGTTGAAGTTTGACAAAAATGATCGGCAAAAAGCCTGCCGCAAGTAAGAGCACTAGCAATAGCGCTTTGTCAAGGGCAGTGCAGAGATAATACAAGGCTAGAAATAGACCGATATTTATCTAAAGCAAAGATCAATACAGCGCAAATAAGGAATTCACAGGGCCCTTAAGTATATTAGAAGCAGCAATGCGTCTAAGGACCAAAGCCCGATAGAATAAACCCAAAGCGCTGGAGACCTAAACCCTCAAGGACAATGATCTGAAAATTTCAGCAATGAAATAAAAGATCTTCTTGAGCAAAAAGTCTCCAACAATCAAACCTCATAAACCGTATGGGGACGTCGCTTAAAAAGCAAGCCACAATTGCGGGGGTTTAATAAACCTGCCTTGAATCGTAAAGATTAATTGGTAACGGCTAGACTCACAAGGAGCCATATCAAAGTATTCGTACGATGATATGGCTTTTCTTGTTTTTAGCCGCCAGTTAAGGTGCTGAACGGCCTTAATATTAATACGCTTGTACTTCATTTTTTTGAAGGCTTCATCCCGATTCACTATATTTGCAGGCCTTTAAAAAAGTCTCAATTGCGAAATACAAAGCACAATGAAATCTACCCCTGATATCTATTATACCATTACAGACGAAGCTCCTTTTTTAGCGACCCATTCACTCTTGCCAGTCGTTCAGAAATTTGCCCAGCATGCTGGAATCACTTTAGATACTGCGGACATTTCATTAGCTGGTCGAATTCTGGCTAACTTCAATGATTATTTGATCGAGGATCAAAAAACAATTGATGCCCTGCAGATGCTCGGAGAGTTAGCAAAAACGCCGGAGGCAAACATTATAAAATTACCCAATATTAGTGCGTCAATGCCTCAATTATTGAGCGCAATTGAAGAACTTCAAAACAAGGGTTACGCGATACCTGACTATCCTCAACAACCACAAACCTCGGAGCAAGAAATAATTAAAGCCACTTATGATAAGATTAAAGGAAGTGCTGTAAATCCTGTATTGCGCGAGGGTAATAGTGATCGCCGCGCCCCGATGGCCGTTAAAAATTACGCTAAAAAACACCCGCACAAAATGGGTGTGTGGAAATCAGAGTGCAAAACAAAAGTAGCTACTATGAGCCAGGGCGACTTTTTTCACAATGAAGAATCCAAAACTTTTACTCAAACCGATGTTCTGAAGATTGTTTTGAAGTCAGATTCGGGCGTTGAATCAGTTTTAAAAGAGGGTATTAAAATCCTAGAAGGGGAAATTGCCGATGCTTCCTTAATGCAGCGCGAAGCTTTGACTCAATTCTTAACTCAAGCAATTGAGCAAGCAGGTCAGGAGCAATTGTTGCTTTCACTTCATATGAAGGCCACCATGATGAAAGTGAGTGATCCCATCATTTTTGGACACGCGGTAAAAGCCTTTTTTGCCCCGGTTTTTGAAAAACATGGTGCGCTGTTCAATGAGCTAGGTATCAATGTAAGCAATGGTTTTGGGGATCTCATCAGTAAAATTCGGAATCTGCCCCAAGAGCAAAAGCAAGCTGTTGAGCAAAGTATCCTTGATTGTTACAGCCAAAGACCTGATTTAGCTATGGTAGACTCAGATCGAGGCATTACCAATCTACATGTCCCGAGTGATGTAATTATTGACGCTTCAATGCCCGCAATGATCCGTAACTCAGGTCAAATGTGGGACAAAAACGGTGCCTTGCAAGATACACTGGCTGTTATCCCAGACAGTTCTTACGCAGGAGTCTATCAAGCAACAATTGATTTTTGTAAAGCAAACGGGGCTTTTGATCCTGCGACCATGGGCACGGTGCCTAACGTCGGGCTAATGGCGCAAAAAGCTGAAGAATACGGTTCGCACGATAAAACTTTCGAAATTCAAGAATCTGGAATGATTCAGGTATTGGATCAGCAAGGCACTGCGGTATTTTCTTTCCAAGTGAATGCAGGTGATATTTTTAGAATGTGTCAAGTTAAAGACGCGCCGATTCAAGACTGGGTGAAATTAGCCATCGCCCGAGCCACAGCAACTGGATGGCCAGCGGTTTTTTGGCTAGACCAGAATCGCGCCCATGATGCTGAGCTCATTAAAAAAGTTAAGCACTATCTTAACGATTATGACACCCAAAATCTAACCCTTGAGATTCTAGCCCCACAAAAGGCGACAGAATATACCCTGGAGCGACTGGCTCGTGGGGAAAACACAATTTCGGTCACTGGGAATGTTCTACGTGACTATCTCACAGACCTCTTTCCTATTCTTGAACTTGGCACAAGTGCCAAAATGTTATCTATTGTGCCGCTTATGAACGGTGGCGGTTTATTTGAGACAGGAGCTGGAGGTTCAGCGCCTAAACACGTTTCACAGTTTACCGCAGAAAATCACCTGCGTTGGGATTCATTAGGGGAATTCTTAGCCCTTGCGGTTTCCTTTGAGCATTTCGGTGAAAAAAATAACAATCCAAAAGCTATGGTTTTAGCTAAGGCCTTAGATCAGGCCACAGAGAAACTATTGGATCAACAAAAGTCTCCCTCTCGCAAAGTTCACGAACTGGACAATCGAGGCAGTCATTTTTATTTGGCATCTTACTGGGCAGAAGCCCTCGCAAATCAAGACCAAGATCATGCCTTAGCGGCCCACTTTGGTCCAATTGCCGATGCCTTAAAATCTCAAGAACAAACCATAGTCAATGAACTCAACCAAGTGCAGGGGCACCCTGTGGATATTAGTGGTTACTACGCCCCTGATGTTCAAGCCGTCTCCCAGCATATGCAGTGCAGCCTAACCTTTAACCACATACTCAAAGGAATTTAATGGCACACAGGCAATAAAATGAAATACACACACATCTTCCTTGCGCTCTTTCTAAAGGAGAGCAAAAATTGGCTATTTACCAGTCTTTTTGGGTTATTGTTCAGCCTATCGACGGTAAACCTCCACGGTCAACAAGAATATACCATTAGTGGAGTGGTCACAGATCTTAACTCCGGAGAGACGCTCATTGGGGTTAATGTTTTGATCCCCGAGCTGCGTGCAGGGGTGATTACCAATGCCTACGGGTTCTATTCCATTACCTTGCCGCAAGGCACGCATGAATTGATTTACAGCACTTTGGGGTACACAATTGAGCGCAAAACAGTTGAATTGAACACCTCTGTAGTTATCGATATCGCCTTAGGGGAAAATGCTGAGGAACTTGAAGAAGTTGTGATCAAAGCAGATGTTGAGGCACTCGATATAACTACACCTCAGATGAGTGTCAACAGTCTGACGGCTCAAACCATTAAAAACATACCTGTTGTCTTAGGAGAGGCTGACGTCATAAAATCACTCTTACTGTTGCCAGGGGTGAGTAACGCCGGAGAAGGTGCTTCTGGTTTTAATGTGCGCGGGGGCGCTGCGGATCAAAATTTAATCCTTCTGGATGAGGCCACAATTTTTAATTCATCACACTTATTCGGCTTCTTTTCGGTATTTAATCCCGAGGCAATAAAAGATTTAAAGCTATACAAAGGAAGTATTCCCGCACGTTACGGCTCAAGAGTATCTTCCGTATTAGACATTTATCAAAAAGAGGGCAATAGCAAAATTTTTAAAGTCAGCGGTGGTATCGGCGCTGTAGCCAGTCGTCTTTTGGTAGAAGGGCCTATCAAAAAAGATGAAGCAGCATTTCTCGTGGGTGGTCGTGGCTCCTACGCCCATTTATTTTTACCCTTATTCGACATTGAGAATACAGCCTATTTTTACGATCTAAATACCAAAATAAACTATAAGATTAACGACCGAAACAGTCTTTATCTTTCTGGTTACTTTGGTCGTGATTACTTTGGAATTCAGGACAGTTTTATCAACAGTTATGGCAATGCCGTTTTTAATTTTCGTTGGAACCATAATTTTTCGAATAAGCTCTTTTCGAATCTTTCCCTGATATATTCAAACTATTATTACGGCTTAGAATTAGATTTTGTAGGGTTTCAGTGGGATTCTGGTATTGAGAATTTTAACCTAAAATACGATTTCAATCACTACTTAAGTAAAGGTTTACAGCTGAATTACGGCTTGCAAATTATATACTACGGCTTTAATCCAGGTAAAATCATACCCAACCGCCCAGATTCAGGGATTGTCGCTGATCAACTCACACAAAAATACGCCAATGAAGCGGCCCTATACCTCGATGTGGAGTGGGAGATTTCGCCGCGCTTACGCACAGAAATTGGACTTCGGGCGAGTCACTTCATGCGCTTTGGTCAAGATGAGTTTCAGTTATATGCTGATGATGCGCCAGTTATTTTTGACCCTTTCTTGCTTATTTATAAGGAAGCTGACCCCATAGAAACCATTAGTGTAGATCGGTGGGAGCGATTAAAAACTTACAGCAATTGGGAACCGCGTCTAGCCGCATCGTACACTTTGACAGATGATATTTCCATCAAGGCGAGCTATACAAAACTATCACAGTACTTGCACTTATTGTCAAATACCAGCAGCCCCACTCCTTTAGATGTTTGGACGCCCAGTGGTCCTTATGTGCAGCCGCAGCGCTTAGATCAATATGCTATTGGTGTTTTTAGTTTTCTGAAGGATCGCGCATATTCACTAGAGGTTGAGGCCTATTACAAAGACGTTGCTCATAGAATCGACTACATCGACGGGGCAAATCTAGTGGCAAATGATGCCATCGAGCAGGTAATCTTAGATGGAAATGCGCGCGCCTATGGGCTTGAGTTTTTATTGCGAAAAAATGAAGGAGTCCTTCAAGGTTGGGTCGCCTATACTTTGTCTAAAAGTGAGCAAAAAACCGCCCCTAGAAATGAAAATGAAATTGGGATCAACAACGGACAGTGGTACAATACGCCCTACGACAAACCACACGACTTATCCATTTACGCGGCTTATACCCTGAATGATCGTTGGAAAATAAACGGAAATTTTATCTATCAAGCTGGACTGCCTACCAATTACCCCATAGGACAATTCGACTTTCAAGGGGTTGTTGTACCCTATTACGGATTGCGTAATGAGCAAAGACTACCGGACTATCACCGACTTGATCTTTCGGCCACCTATACACCAAAACGCAAATCAAATGCCCTATATCAGAGTGAATGGGTCTTCAGTATTTACAACGTTTATAACAGAATGAATGCTGCATCCATCAATTTTAGACAAAACGCTGACACCGGGGTCAATGAAGCAGTCCGCACCTCAATTTTTGGTCTTGTTCCTGCAGTGACCTATAACTTTAAATTCTAAATCATGAAGCGATTAATTTTTATGTTGTCATTAGCCACAGTTTTATGGTCTTCATGCCAAGAGGTGATTACCTTAGAACTTCCTGATCAAGAACCGAAACTGATTGTCGATGCCCTAGTGCGACTTGACACCACCCAGAGTACAACGCTTGTTTCAATTGAGGTTCGACAGACCAGTGATTTTTTTGGAACCATTGCCCCTGTTTCCGTGGACCAGATGACTTTGAGTAATCTTGATAATCCTGGTAATAATACAGACCAAGTCTTAGATGAAACAGAGCCTGGATCCGGAATTTATCAGCAAGTCTTCTCCACTCATGAGCTCGCTCGTGATCGATGGTTTTTACAGATAGACTACCTCGGTCAAATCTATGTTGCCGAATCGCGCATGCAATACGCTGTGCCTATTGATCAGCTGACCATAGGTGATGGCAGTCTTTTCAATGAGGAGTCAACAGAACTGCTTGTGCGTTATACGGATATAGGGGATCGACAAGACTTCTATTTATTTGATTACAACAATGGTGATTTTTTCGCCTCTGAAGACCTTTTTTACGATGGGCAGCAATTTGAGTTCTCCTATTTCTATGACAAAACCTTTAATCCTGGCGATACCTTAACGGTAAGTATCATGGGGATTGATCGTGATTTTTTCAACTATATGAATCTTTTGCGTGAACAAAGTGAGGGTGGCTTCGGTCCTTTTGCCTCACCGGCAGTTTCAGTGCGCGGGAACTTAATCAATGCCACAGACATTGATAATAATAACAATTATAACAACGTCAATAATCCAGACAACTATGCCTTGGGTTATTTTGCTTTGGTTCAAGAGTACCGAAAGAGTGTCGTGGTTGAATAAAAATGGGTGTTTTCCCTTTTGATTGACAATGGTTTGATTATCTTCATATCATTATTGAATTGCCTTGTCCACACCTAACGTTACAGAGTCAGATTCACTGCACAGAGATTTAGAAAAAAAGTCTATCTCTGAGCTCCTGTATTTGATGAATCAAGAGGATAAAAAAGTCCCTTTGGCCGTTGAATCTGTATTGCCTGAAATCGAGACTTTAGTTTCTGTAATCGTGGAAAAAATGCGACAGGGCGGGCGCCTTTTTTATATTGGGGCTGGAACAAGTGGGCGCCTGGGCATACTCGACGCTAGTGAATGTCCCCCGACTTTTGGGGTACCTCATGATATGGTAATAGGCATCATTGCCGGTGGTGATAGTGCCATCAGAAAGGCGGTAGAATTTGCCGAGGACAGCACCACACAAGCTTGGATAGATCTCAAAGCACATGACATTTGCCCAAAGGACGTGGTAATCGGCATAGCAGCCTCTGGTAGAACCCCTTATGTCGTTGCAGGACTTAAAGCGTGTCGATCGCACGGAATCATTACCGGAAGCATTAGTTGCAATTTGGACAGTCCTGTTGTCCACAATGCAGATCATCCAATTGCCGTGGATGTAGGCTCAGAATTCTTAACAGGAAGCACAAGGTTAAAATCAGGTACAGCCCAAAAGCTCATACTCAACATGATCACTACCACAACGATGATTCAACTCGGTCGGGTTCAAGACAATAAAATGGTTGACATGCAACTGAGCAATAACAAACTCGTAGAGCGAGGAATCAAGATGCTTATGGACTTTGGCAATATTTCACGCCCTGATGCCATGGCCCTAATTAAAACTCATGGCAGTGTTCGTGGGGCATTAAACTCTTTACAATGAATAAAAAACAAGCAATGGTTCAAGGGTTAAAAACTCTTGGCCTTGGCCTTATCCTTTTACTTATCAGTACCTACCTATTGAATTTTGCATTTATCAATAAAAGTGTACTACCCCTTTATATGGTCTTACCCTTAGGAATAATCGGAGTTGCCGCCACTATTTATACCTTGTTTCGGGGTATTAAAAAGATTGTATCTGTCTTTTTTGATCGTTAATCTTCTCTTTAGGTCACGTCTAAGCATGACAGTCTGCGTCCTATAAAACTAAATATAAGCCCTTCTTATTGCCGGATTATTGCCAGTGTTTTGTGCCCATTTTCACCAGAGAATCGAATAAAGTAGATTCCTGAGTTTAAAGTCCTAAGATCGATACGGCCTTCAAGTCCATTCAGGTTTTCTTCAAGAAGCTTTTGACCCAAACTGTTGTAAACCAGGTAGTTATAGATAAATTTAGACGTACTAAAATCTACGTAGTCTTTGACAGGATTTGGTGACAAAATAATCTTTACCACATCCCAGTCAGCATTGGATAATACACTGATGGTTACCGTTACTGCAAGCGGTAAACTAGGACAGCCATCCACAACTTGTATTGCATAATAGGTAGCATTATCGATTAACTCCGTTCCTGCGGCCAAAGGATTTGAATTATTTAAAGCATCTGATTCTGTGGCAAACCAAATAACATCTGTAGGATCTACCACAATATCCTCAATAGTAGCCCCTGCATTAAAGCTTTGATTTGCCGCTCCCACGGGAGTCGGTGGCGTGCTACAAGGGGACAAATTTAGTCGCGCAAAGTACTGTGATGATTCAGGCCATAATTGGGTGGTGTTGCCGCTTACAGGATCAAGTATTTTGACCCCGTAATTGGTTCCAGCGCTGAGCAGAATTTGGCCATTTCCCAGCGGCATTAACCCACGCAAGCTTCCTTCTTGCCAAAAATCAACTATTGCCCCATCAGTGCGACTAAACTCATACAAACCCGCAATATTTGCCCCATTATTACTAAAAACTGCGGCAAAAACAGTATTGGCGTCTGGTGCCAAAACCATTTGCTGTATGAAGGTAACCACTCCTGTCGGGACTAAATCACCCAATACATTACCCTGATAATCGCGTCTTTCAATGCGCGAATCATTACTGATATAAGAAATATAAACTTCACCATTACCGGTGTCAATCACATCAAAAGAAGAACCAACTGTGGTGAAATTCCCTAAGGCATTGCCCTGAAAGTCATATCGGACTATTGCATTACCAGGTGCGCCATTATTGGTCCCCGCATTGGTCACCCATACTTCCTCGCCAATAACATTCAGCCCTTTAATATTGTCTAAACCTGTATCAATAGTACTGACATAGGTTCCAGAAAGGTCGAAGCGATCAATTCGGTCCGCTGTTTGATCACTGATCCAAATCTGATTTCCAACCTGTACAATTGCCTTAGGCTGCCCCTGACTCAAAGGCGTCAAATCTATAAACGATGGATTCAGTATCGTTCCATCAAAAGGATCAAGTAAAACGATATTCGGCTCATTGATTACAGCAATGACTACCTGAGCCCGCGTGGTGAGCGCACTCAATATCGTGAACAAACTAAAAATTATATAAAATTTTTTCATAAGACTAATTAGACAATATTAATAATTTACAATTCCGCAGCTTACACTTGAGTTACAAATTTAGCAAAAAAAAAACCCGTTATATTGCTATAACGGGCTTAGAAGAAGGCGGCGACCTACTTTCCCACAGGAATGCAGTATCATCGGCGCAGTCGGGCTTAACTTCCCTGTTCGGAATGGTAAGGGGTGAGCCCCGACGCAATAGCCACCTTAATTTTCATCTTTCTATTTGAAAGACGGCTTTTGTTCTTGACAAAAGCATCAATAACTTAACATAAAGGAAAAGAAAAACGCAGCAAACAACCAGTTTGTCATTAAAAAGAGTGTGCTCCCCTCCCGAAGGAGGGGAACGTTGTACATAAGCATACGGGTAATTAGTACCACTCGGCTACGCACGTTACCGCACTTCCACCTGTGGCCTATCAACGTGGTAGTCTCCCACGACCCTTTAAAGAAATCTCATCTTGTGGTGGGTTTCGCGCTTATATGCTTTCAGCGCTTATCCCTTCCCGACGTAGCTACCCAGCAATGCCCCGGGCGGGACAACTGGTACACCAGAGGTCAGTCCAACTCGGTCCTCTCGTACTAGAGTCAGATCCACTCAAATTTCTAACGCCCACTGTAGATAGAGACCGAACTGTCTCACGACGTTCTGAACCCAGCTCGCGTGCCACTTTAATGGGCGAACAGCC
>OMJU01000035.1 GCA_900299425.1 Candidatus Rokuibacteriota bacterium | reverse complement strand
TACAACTTGTTCAACAACGGTTATGTGAACCAAAAAGATCCTTATGGATACTACCTCGGAATTCGTAGAACGTACAACGCAAGTTTACGCTTGAATTTCTAATTCATAAATATTGAATTGAAAAACCGCCTCCTAGTGAGGCGGTTTTTTTTGCTTTTAAACTATATTTGAGCAACCTAAAAGAATAAATATGTACCCAACCATACAAATGCTCCACTCACTTTTGGCCTATGTGGTTTTGATTTTATTGCTTGTAGCGGTACTTAACGCAGTAATGGGCTCAATTAAACAAAGTGACTTTTCGCTCCGTGATTTTAAATTAACTCTATGGGCCCTAATTGCCACCCATATACAGGCTGTATTGGGCTTTGTGCTATACTCTATCTCACCTTTGGGTATGAAATCCTTTAGCAGTAATGGAGCTCAGGTAATGAAGGATGCGACTTTGCGGCTCTTCTCTGTAGAACACATAAGTGTTATGATCATCGCTGCCGTGATACTCACCATTGGATACTCTAAACAAAAACGCACAGAAGACAGTGCTGCTAAATTCAAGCGAATTAGTATTTTTTATGGTATTGCCCTGTTGCTTGTTTTGAGTCGTATTCCTTGGGCCCAATGGTTGGATTAAACCTTCATGATTTCAGCTTCTTTATTGCTGAAAATCTGATCGATTTTTTGGATATGCTTATCGGTAAGTTCTTGGACGTCCATTTCGAGATTCTTCTTTAAGTCCTCAGAAATATCCAGCGCTTTAAGCTCGTTATTGGCACTTTTCCGCTCATTACGCACACGTACTTTGGCATCTTCGGCTTCAGCTTTGGCTTGTTTGGCCAATTCTCGTCTACGTTCCTCGGTCAGCGGCGGAACACTGATGATCACATTCTCCCCATTGTTCATGGGATTAAATCCAAGGTTTGCCATCATGATGCCTTTTTCTATCTCAGAAATCAGTGATTTTTCAAATGGCTGTACAGTTATAGTCATTCCATCTGGTGTGTTGATGTTCGACACCTGATTGAGCGGGGTAGGACTGCCGTAATATTCTACCATTACGCCGTTAAGCATCGCAGGGGAGGCTTTACCTGCACGAATAGTGGTGTATTTTTTTTCTAAATGAACCAAAACTTTGCCCATAGATTCTTGGGCCGCATCAATGATAAATTCTATCTCTTCTTCCATGATAAATAATGTTTAAAGGGATTAACCTACGGTAGTTCCTATTTGTTCTCCAGAAAGTAATCGCTGTAGATTGCCCGTGGTATTCATGTCGAAAACTACTATGGGCAATTTATTTTCTTGACTCAGGGTAAAGGCGGTAGTGTCCATAACATTTAGGCCGCGTTTGAGTACATCAGCAAAAGAGATATGGTCAAATTTTGTTGCCGTAGCATCTTTTTCGGGGTCGCTAGTGTAGATGCCATCTACGCGCGTCCCTTTTAAAATAACGTCTGCTTCTATTTCAATGGCCCGCAAAACTGCCGCTGAATCTGTGGTAAAATATGGATTGCCCGTACCCCCACCAAAAATAACAACACGCCCTTTCTCGAGATGGCGTACAGCGCGACGACGAATAAAAGGCTCCGCGATTTCATTCATTTTAATGGCACTTTGAAGGCGGGTTTGAATGCCCTCATTCTCCAAAGCGCTTTGAAGGGCCAGTCCGTTTATAACTGTAGCCAGCATACCCATATAATCACCTTGGACACGATCCATGCCTCCACTCACGCCTGATACACCACGGAAAATGTTGCCGCCACCGATTACCAATGCGACTTGAATTCCGGAATCCACGGCAGCTTTTATGTCTTGGGCATAGGCCCTGAGGCGACTCGGATCAATTCCGTATTGTTGGCTACCCATAAGGGCTTCGCCAGAGAGTTTTAGCAGAATACGTTTATAGGTCATAGTGGAAATTTTCACTAACAAAAGTAATTAAAAATTGTGGATCAACGGGGCGTAAAAAAAACCGCCAAAAGAGGTCTTTTGGCGGTTTGAAATATCAAATCTACTATAGATTATACCAAAGAAACACGCTCGAATGAAACTACAGTAACGTCTCCTTTGCTGGCCACATACTGTGCGACATTCATTTTGTCATCCATGATAAAGTTCTGATCTAAAAGACACTTCTCCTGATCTAGGGTAGTGTTGTCCGCGATAAAACGCTCCAATTTACCAGGAACGATTTTATCCCAGATTTGCTCTGGCTTTCCTTCGGCTTTTAGTTCAGCTTTGATCGCCTGTTCAGCTTCAGCTAAAACAGCATCGCTGAGTTGCGCACGAGAAATATAACTAGGAACGTTTTTCAAGGTTTTACCCAAACGACCTAATTCGATATTGTCCTTTTCGATTGCGGCAATGCGGGCTTCGGTTTCTGAAGCGACAAATGCAGGGTCAAAATCTTTGTAAGAAAGCGTAGTTGCACCCATTGAGGCTACCTGCATAGAAACATTCTTGCCGAGTTCAGCTGCACCATCAATAGCATTTGAAAGTCCTACCAACGCACCGATTTTGTTTCCGTGGATGTATGAACCAACAAACGGAGCTTCTAGTGTTTTGAAGCCACCGATTTCGATTTTTTCCCCGATTACACCGGTTTGCTCAGTCAATTTATCTTGCACAGTCATGCCTTCAAAATTTGAAGCCAAAAATTCTTCTAAGTTGCTTGTGCCTAAGGCAACATCTGCCAAAGCCTGAGCCAAGGCCACAAAATCGTCATTTTTCGCTACGAAGTCAGTTTCGCAGTTTAAAGAAACGATTACACCTTTGGTAGCTTGGTCATTTACTTTGGCGATAACTGCACCTTCACTAGAATCACGATCTGCACGTTTTTCAGCGATTTTTTGACCTTTTTTACGCAACACTTCGATAGCCTTGTCAAAATCACCTTCGGCCTCAACCAAAGCATTTTTGCAGTCCATCATTCCTGCACCAGTTTTTTGTCTTAATTCGTTTACCTGAGCGGCTGTAATTTGTGCCATTTTTTTTTGAATTTTATAGGTGCCTTGGGCCAGAGGCCCAAGGCATATTATTGTTAAAAACTATAATGAATTTAATTTATTCTTCTTCTGAACTCGCTGAAGTAGCAGCTACCGCCGCACGCTTACGTGGGGCTTTAGTTTCTACTTTTACTTCTTCGTTGTCATCCTCATCATCTTGAGCACCACCAGCTTTGCGTTCTGCTAAGCCTTCGATGATTGCGTTAGTAACGCTAGTCATAATGCTATCAATAGATTTAGAGGCATCATCATTTGAAGGAATAACATAGTCAATAGGACGTGGGTCACTATTTGTATCCACCATCGCAAAAATTGGAATATTCAATTTTTGAGCTTCCTTTACAGCGATGTGCTCACGAGTTGTGTCCACGATGAATAATGCTCCTGGTAGACGACTCATGTCAGAGATTGAACCAAGGTTTTTCTCAAGTTTCGTACGAAGACGATCTACAGCTAAACGCTCCTTTTTAGAAAGGGTGTTAAAGGTTCCGTCTTGTTTCATGCGATCGATAGAAGCCATTTTCTTAACCGCCTTGCGGATAGTTACGAAGTTGGTTAACATACCACCAGGCCAGCGCTCAGTGATATAAGGCATGTTCGCATTTTTTGCCTTCTCAGCAACGATGTCTTTCGCCTGTTTTTTGGTTGCTACAAAAAGTATTTTACGACCACTAGCAGCAATTTTTTTAAGGGCAGCATTGGCTTCCTCAATTTTTGCAGCAGTTTTGTAAAGATTGATGATGTGGATCCCGTTGCGCTCCATGTAGATGTAAGGCGCCATGTTTGGGTTCCATTTGCGGGTAAGGTGTCCAAAGTGTACACCAGCGTCAAGTAATGCCTTGACTTGTTCGTTGTTTGCCATTTTGTTTTAGTTTACGTTCTGTTTAGATAGCAACCCAAGAATTCTTGTGGTTTAGATGCTAAACTAACACACGCTTTGGATAAATTTTGGCGTCCAAAGGTGTTAACAGCTGAATTAATAAATATATGAACATAGACATTTCGCAGTTCCGGACCGGGGTCCGGAACTGGAAATGAAATATATTAACGTTTAGAGAACTGGAATTTCTTACGGGCTTTCTTCTGTCCGAATTTCTTGCGTTCCACCATTCTCGGGTCACGGGTCAATAAACCTTCTGGTTTAAGAACCAATCTGTGCTCTTCGTTTACTGCACACATAGCACGGGCAATAGCCAAACGAACTGCTTCTGCCTGTCCAGTGATTCCACCACCGTTTACATTAACCTTAATGTCAAATGATTTCTCATTTCCAGTAAGGGTAAGTGGCTGCGCTACTTTGTAGCGTAGGGTAGGTGTGGTAAAATAGTTGTCAAATGCGCGATTGTTTACCGTGATGTTTCCTTTTCCTTTAGAAACGTACACACGTGCTACCGCGGTTTTTCTTCGTCCAATTTTGTGAATCGTTTCCATTACTTGTTGTCGTTAAGGTTAATTACTCTCGGTTTTTGCGCTTCTTGTCCGTGTTCTTCACCGGCATAAACTTTAAGGTTGCGGAATAAATCAGCACCTAATTTGTTTTTAGGCAACATGCCTTTTACCGCTTTTTCAACAACACGAGCAGGATCTTTAGCGAGCAATTCTTTTGCCGACAACGATCGCTGACCTCCAGGATAGCCTGTGTGGCGAATGTAAGATTTAGACTCCCATTTCTTGCCAGATAGACTTACCTTGGCTGCATTAGTGACCACTACATTGTCCCCACAATCTACGTGAGGGGTGTAGTTTGGTTTGTGTTTCCCGCGAAGTAACTTGGCTACTTCACTGGCAAGACGACCCAATGCTTGGCCGTCCGCATCTACCAAAACCCACTCCTTGTTAACGGTGTTTTTGTTGGCAGATACTGTTTTGTAACTTAATGTGTCCATTCAGTTTTTTGTCAAATAGTTAATAATCATTGAATTTCCCTCCTTTGAGGGCCGCAAATGTAAGCCTAAAAATTGGAATAACAAATCGTGAGCTCCCAAAAGTTTTTGGGGTCAAAAAATTTGTCTAAATCAGTGGGCCTCAAGCCAGTTGACCCCTTGCCCCACATCGACCACTAAGGGCACAGCCAGGGTATAAGCTTGTTGCATGTGTTCACGCACCAAGTCTGTTAATGCGTCCATTTCAGGGCGAAAGACATCAAATACGAGTTCATCATGGACCTGAAGGAGCATTTTACTTTTAAAATTACCTTCTTCCAAGGCTTTGTGTATGCTGATCATCGCAATTTTTATGATGTCTGCTGCACTTCCTTGAATCGGCGCATTTACCGCATTGCGCTCTGCAGCAGCGCGCACCACAGCATTACGGCTATTGATGTCATTGAGGTAGCGTCTGCGGCCAGAAATGGTTTGCACATAGCCGTGATTTCGGGCAAAATTGACTTGCTCCCCTATATACGCTTTGAGTTTGGGATAGGTCGCATAATAGGTTTCTATGAGTTCTTTGGATTCGGATCGACTGAGGTCGGTCTGATTGCTGAGCCCGAAGGCAGAGACCCCGTAGATGATTCCAAAATTCACGGTTTTGGCATGGCTCCGTTGCTCGCGTGTGACCGCTTCAAGGGGGACTCCAAAAACTCGAGCAGCAGTAGAGGCGTGAATGTCTTCCCCGCGGTTGAACGCATCGATCATGGTGCCCTCCTGTGAAAGTGCCGCAATGATGCGCAATTCGATTTGCGAGTAATCTGCCGCCATCAATAAGTATTCATCGTTTCTCGGAATAAATGCTTTGCGCACGGCACGGCCTCGTTCTGTTCGAATAGGAATATTCTGGAGATTGGGATTGTTGCTGGACAAACGTCCAGTAGCCGCCACAGTCTGCATATAATCTGTATGAATCCTTCCGGTTTCTTGGTTCACCACATTGGGCAGAGCATCGACATAAGTGCTTTTGAGCTTAGTCAAACCTCTAAATTCGAGAATATCTCGTATTATTTTACGATCATTGGCCAGATAAGACAAAACATCTTCTGCCGTGGAGTATTGACCCGTTTTTGTTTTTTTGGGTTTGTCCACAAGTTTCATTTGCTCGAATAAGACTTCGCCCAGCTGCTTGGGTGAGGCAATATTGAATTCAGAGCCCGCTTGAGTGTAAATTGACTGCTGAAGTCGACTGATGTCTGCTTCTAGGGTTTTTGAAAGTCCAGACAAATAGGAGGCGTCTAAGTTTATGCCTTCGAGTTCCATCGATGCGAGTACCCGCAGTAATGGTATTTCGACCTCCTGATAGAGTTTGAGTGTATCCGCCTGCGTTAATTCATCCAAAAAATGGCTTTGCAATTGCAGGGTAATATCTGCCATTTCTCCAGTAAGGCTTGAAAGCTCCTCTGGACTGAGTTCCCAAATTGATTTTTGATTTTTACCCGCTCTACCCAGTAAATCTGTCGGATTGATTGGTCTGTAATTTAAGTAGTTTTCTGCCAGTACAATTGGATCATGGCGCATGTCAGGATTGATCAAATAATGGGCTAACATGGTATCGAACAAGGGCCCTTTTAAGCGAATGCCGTATCGTGACAGCAGCTTAATGCTTGACTTTAGATTTTGACCAATTTTCTCTATGTTCTGGTGTTCAAAAAATGAGTTAAACTCCTCCAGTAGTGTTCTTGCAGAATTTTTATCCTGTGGTAAGGGTAAAACATAACTGCTGTGGGCTTTATAGCTGAAAGCAATGGCCACTATACCGGAGGTCATGGCGTCCTCAGAATCGGTTAACAAGTGAATGGCTACCTTTTCTTGTTTCAATAGAGCAGTGGTTAATAAGCTAATAGAGAGTCCAGGAGTTAAAATTTGGTAATGATGACTTATGCCTTGTATATTTTGACGACTTGAGGCCGAAGTAACTTGGTCTTGAAGCTCATCGAATAGCGAAAATTGACCCGCTCCAGCCGTTATTTCTGACTTAGAGGGCCCTGAGGCAATATTTGTGTTTGTGGTATTTCCGGACTGGGTATTTGATTCATCGCTGGCGGCTTTTGTTTCTGAGGATGCATCGGACTGTGCAAATGTATTGATGAAGTTTTGCGTGAGTCTTCTAAATTCCAGCGTTTCAAAAAGCGCAGTAACTGCCGGTACATCTGGCGCCTCCATAATGAGCTTCTCTGGTTCAAAATCTACAGGCACGTCGAGCAGTATTGTGGCTAGCTCTTTGGATAAGCGACCGAGTTCTGCATTTTCTTCAACGCGCTCTTTCATTTTACCCTTTAGCTCATGGGTATTTGCCAATAAGCCTTCAAGGGAGCCGTATGCTTGAATAAATTTTTTGGCCGTTTTCTCGCCTACCCCTGGCAAGCCAGGGATGTTATCGGCGCTATCGCCCATCATGCCTAAGAGATCGATGACCTGCTCGGGGCGTTCGACTTCAAATTTTGATTGTACCTCGGGAATCCCCCAAGTTTCATAGCCACCGCCAAAAACGGGACGATACATAAAGATGTGATCTGAAACCAATTGAGCAAAATCTTTATCAGGGGTAACCATATAAGTGTCAAAGCCTTCTTTTTCTGCTTTTTTGGCCAGGGTCCCGATAATATCGTCAGCCTCAAATCCAGACTTTACAATGACCGGAATATGCATGGCCTCAAGAAGTTGCTGGATATAGGGCACGGCTATTTTTATGGCTTCAGGGGTTTCGTCGCGATTGGCTTTGTAATCGGTAAATAGTTCTTGTCGTAAATCACTACCCCCTTTATCAAAGCAGACGGCTAAATAGTCAGGACGCTCTCGTTTTATCACATCGAGTAGTGAATTCGTGAATCCCAAAATCGCGGAGGTGTCTAATCCTTGACTGTTGATACGAGGATTTTTTATGAAGGCATAATAACCACGAAAAATCAAGGCATATGCATCGATGAGAAACAGTCTTTTTTTGGTATCCATTAGGCTTGACTAGTAAGGCTTAAAGCTACAAAACTTATAGGGTCTAGGTCAAACTTTCTGCAGATAAAATATCGATAAAATCTTGAAAAACTCGAGTTGGTATAAAATGAAAAGTCACCACAGTTGTGATGACTTTTCGCCCCAAATTTGATTAACCCCGAGTGGGATCAACCTACTTATAAACTACAAAATTATAGAAAAAAAACCACTTAATCTTGATAAATGTCATTTTTTCAAAAATTAATCCGCACCTTATCAAGATTTATTGAAAAAATCGCTCGGGAAATTTTCATTTTTGCCTTCAGCATAGCAGGTGGCTGAAAAGCCTTCATGTATGCTATAATACCCTACCTCACCTTTTTTATTTACTGCGATATACCCGACTTGAAAATCTTTATAGTTCTTATTTTTTGACACAATTCTACCGATGGCTTCTTCACAGGCCTGCTGCGGACTGCGTCCCTGCCGCATGAGCTCGACAATCAAAAAACTCCCGACAGTTTTAAGCACTTCTTCACCCAGGCCAGTCGCGGTAGCACCACCAATTTCATTGTCAATAAATAGTCCAGAGCCAATGATGGGAGAGTCACCCACGCGTCCAGCCATTTTATAAGCCAGTCCACTTGTGGTGCATCCCCCAGCGATATCTCCATTTTTATCTATGGTAAGCATCCCAATTGTATCGTGATTTTCTATGTTGATAATGGGTTTGTATTGAGCCTCCACTAGCCATTGTTTCCAGGCTTTTTCGGAAGCTTCCGTAAGTAAGTTTTCACGAGGAAAGCCCTGACTCACAGCAAATTTTTCTGCGCCACTGCCGGCCATAAGCACATGAGGTGTTTCTTCCATGACCTTGCGCGCGACTGAAATAGGATGTTTAATATTTTGCAGGTAGACCACAGCGCCATAATCGCCTTGAGGATTCATGATACAGGCATCTAGTGTGACATTGCCGTCGCGATCGGGTAGCCCACCGATGCCCACACTTTGACCTTCAGCGTTAGCCTCCTCCACGCGACAGCCTTGCTCGACAGCATCAAGAGAAGATCCTCCATTTTTAAGGACTTCATAGGCCGCCTCTGTAGCATTGGGCACATTCCATGTGGCGATGACCAGTGGAAGTTTGTAGGGCTTATCAAGCTGGGACTCAGCACTGCTCGATTTAGCTTGTTCATGAGTGCCGGCTATAGCCTTTGTCCCCGCCACAACCCCGAGACTCCCAAGGGCTGTGTTTTGAATAAAATTTCTGCGCTTCATAATTTATTTAATTGTGATTTCGTCTGCAAAAAGCCAAGCCTCGCCGCCATAACCTAAATGCCACGGAGGTAAGGCTCCATAATTTTTTGCTTTGATGTGAATGTATCTTTGTAGGCTGCCATCAAGAGAAAACTTAATGGTTTTTTGACTTGTGCCCTTATTCGGGGTAATTTCTGGGAGCTCTATTTCTTCTTGTATTACGGTTTGCTCATCGAGACCTGTGGCAAGTGAAACGGAGGTAGGTAGAAAAATCCAACTGCGCTGATCTTCCAAGAAGCTAATCGAAACTTCACGGACACTTTGAACTCGTCCCAGATCCACAACCACATCGATATCCACGCCTTCGTAGCCTTGCCATGTTCCTGTGTGAAAATCATTGCCACCATAATAACCATCAATCAAAGCAAATGGCCCCCCTGCGCTGTATTGACTGGCAAATGGGGTCCGGGGCGTTATGGTTCGTAAGGGGTCTATTTTAATAAACCTCGTGCTAATTTCGGGACTTCTTTTTCCATACTTGTCCTCGGCATACGTGCTGAGCAACGCATCGTCAGTGAGTGCAATAGGTTCCTCGTATTTTTTCGGGGGGGCGTCATTAAGGCGATAGTAGATTTGTGCTGAATCGTTGACTTGATCTAAAACTACTTTAGTACTGCCTTTTATTGCTGTAGTGCCCTCTTTAATAAATGGAGGCACCACTAAAGTTTCACCGGGCTTTAATTCCAGACGAGAATGTGGTCGTTGCTCTTCTAGGCGCCCCCAATCACTGGGGTTAGAACCCATAAAAAATTCTAAGGTGCCGCCCTCGGTGAGCGCACTATGCGGGAGATATGACCGGTCCCAGGATTCGCCATTGAGTATAACGGACTGCACATAAGGATGATCACGCTCATTGTTATAAGCCACAATATTAAAGGTTTGATCCCCCACCTTAATTTCGGCACGATCCACTAAGGGACTTCCCAATAGATACTCAGGATTACCCGGGGCCATAGGATATAACCCAAGGCTGCTGAGGATATACCAGGCACTCATCTGCCCGCAATCCTCATTGCCTGAAATGCCATCAGGCCTGGGGTGATACAACTGAGTAAGGATTTCACGAATACGCTCTTGACTTTTGTGAGGACTTGGAACATAATGATACAAATAAGCCATGTGATGGCTGGGCTCATTGCCATGAGCGTACTGTCCGATAAGTCCGGTGATGTCCACCTGATCTCGCCCAGTAGTTGCCGAACCTGTGGAGAAGAGTTTGTCGAGTTCACCTTCAAAAACTTTTGGTCCTCCCATAAGCTTTATCAGCCCTTCCACATCATGAGGCACAAAGAAGCGATACTGCCATGCATTGGCTTCGGTATAGTTAAAATTCACCTCATAAGGATCAAAAGGCGTGAACCAGCCATTGTATTGTCTGGCGCGCATGAATCCCGTCTGCGAATCAAAAACACCTTTGTAATTTTGAGCCCTTTGAATGAACAAACCGTAATCCTGATCTTGTCCCAATGCCTTGGCCATTTGCGCAATAGTCCAATCGTCGTAAGCGTATTCCAGGGTTTTGGAAACACTCTCACCTTCTACCTCTAAAGGGATAAAAGAGAGTTTTTTGTAAGCCTCTAGACCCAAGTGATTCTGCTCTGCGCTGTGCTTCATGGCTTCTAAAGCCTTTTGCGCGTCAAAGCCATCGAGTCCTTTTAAATAAGCATCTGCGATTACAGAAACCCCGTGATAGCCGATCATGCAGCCAGTGTAGTTCGAGGCCAAATCCCAGATGGGCATAATGCCACCTTCGTCGTATTTCGCCAAAAGGGTTTTTACAAAATCAACACTGCGCTCGGGCTCTATTATGGTGTAGAGGGGGTGTGCTGCTCTAAATGTATCCCATAGCGAAAACACGGTATAATAATTAAATGTGGTGTCCTGATGAATTTCTAAATCCATCCCGCGATAACGCCCGTCCACATCTTGATAGAGATTTGGGGCAATCATCGTGTGGTATAGGCTACTGTAGAAATTCACTAAATCGCCTTGCTCTTTGGCGGTAACTTTGATTTTCAGCAATTGATCGCGCCACAGTTTTTCTGCCTCAAAGCGCATTTGATCAAAACTCTTGCCAGCGGCTTCAGCCATGTAATTCTTAAACGCTCCATCTTGATCCACTGCTGAAATACCCACCTTAATTTCTACGGGACTATTTTCGGGATTGTCGAATTTCAAGTAAGCCATTTGCAGGTCTTTGCGGTATTCGAAGTCAACAGATTTTTCAAATCCCTCGCCGGCTTTGTACTTGATAGGTTTTATGGGGTGCGAGAATTTGATGTAGAAAAATAGGCGCTGGTCTTCTGCCCACTGTTTTGAATGACGATAGCCGCGCAGGGTATAAGCATCGACAAGTTCTATGTCGGCAGAAAGCACTTCATCTCTGTGGGCTAGGTCGATGGCCAAATATTGTGGATGCTGTAGGGAGTATTGGTATTTATGGGCTCCTGTTCTCGGACTGGCAGTCATGGAGGCTATCATGTCCAAACTATCTAAATAAACCTGATAAAACCCTGGGGAGGCAATTTCATTTTTATGGCTAAAAAATTGACGATATCCCCCGCTGGACTCTGCCCCGTTATGCCAGTCTTTTTTGCCGGTAGGCATCAGAAGAATATCTCCATAATCACTTACCCCCGTACCACTTAAGTGGGTGTGTGAGAAGCCGTAAATGTATTCATCGCTATAGTGATAGCCACTGCAACCATCCCATCCTTCTAATCGTGTGTCTGGGCTGAGCTGAACCATACCAAAAGGGGTGGTTGCTCCAGGAAATGTATGCCCATGTCCACCGGTGCCTATGAATGGATCGACGAATTTTAATGGATCTAGATTTGACTCAATGGGTCGTGGGTTTCCTAGATTGCAAGCCGAAATAACTAACAAGGGTAGTAGCCAAAAGTATCTTTTCATGGTCGTGGTTCAATGGTTCAATTTACAAAAAGACGTTAAAAAAAAGTAAAGGATGATTGCACTTATGGCGTCGGGGTTATATTTGCCAAAAAAAAATGCGCTGGATTGTCTTTTTGGTTTTTTACGCACTGGTCGATTTTTATGCCTATCAAGCGTTTAGAACACTCTCCAAACATCCATGGACCCCTTGGTTGTATTTTGGCACTTCCCTGATCGTACTCGGATTATTTGTGGCTCAATTATTGTCTATGGGTGCAGCCAGAAACACGCCTCCTGGAGGACTCTATTTTTTCGGAATGTTTCTGGCCTTTTTTGTTCCTAAGTTAATGATTGGGAGTTTTTTGCTTGCTGAAGACTTGGTGCGCATCATTTGGGGGATAGTGCGCCAATTTACCGCTCAGCCCGAAACTTTTTTGCCCAGTAGAAGGCGATTTGTGAGCAATATTGCCTTGATCACTGCGGCGCTTCCATTTGGGGCCTTACTCTATGGTATGTTCCGTGGCAAATATCAGTATCAGGTCTTATCATACGCTTTGACTTTTGCGGATTTGCCTGAGGCCTTTGACGGTTATACCATCGCTCATGTGAGCGATATCCACTGCGGTAGTTTTGACGATCAAGAAAAAGTAGCCTACGGTATTGCACTGGTACAAGAACAAAAACCAGATCTCATTTTATTTACGGGTGACCTTGTTAATAATCGAGCAGATGAGCTCGATCCATGGCAGGAGGTTTTGGGAGGTCTTTCTGCGCCTGATGGTGTTTATTCAGTTTTGGGGAATCACGATTATGGAGATTACGTGCCTTGGGGTAGCGTTGAAGAAAAAACGGCGAATTTAAATGACCTCAAAGCTCGTCAAGCCAAAATGGGGTGGCAGTTGTTGCTTAATGAACATCGCAGTATAGAGCGTAACGGACAAAACATTCATTTGATCGGTGTAGAGAATTGGGGTGCAGGAGGGTTTAAAAAATCAGGGGATTTTCAGGCAGCTACCACAGGGGTCGATCCTGAGGGATTCAAGGTATTGATGTCGCACGATCCTTCTCATTGGGAACATCAAGTAAAAGACCACCCTACTAAGGTACAACTCACGCTTTCAGGACATACTCATGGCATGCAATT